>DATJQF010000112.1:0-3865 GCA_035505995.1 Bacteroidales bacterium | reverse complement strand
GTTTTTATGCTATTTTTGCTCTTTACCCGGAACCAGTGACCAGACCATGACCATCACCCTCAATAACAACCCGGAAGAACTGGCAGGAGACCTCTTGAGGGTCAGCGAGCTTTTACAGAAAAAGAACTTCACGTTCAAAATGCTGATCGTGAAGATCAACGGCACCCTGGTGAACAAGCAGGATTATGAAACTGCCACGGTAAAGGACGGGGACCGGGTGGAGGTGCTGCACCTGATCAGCGGGGGATAGGCAGGACAGGCAGGAATCAGGAAAGAAGAAGCAGGAGTGGGCACTTTGAAGAGGAAGACGAAGATTGAGAAGAAAAAGGATCGATTTGGTTTTTTTGAACCATCGAATAACGAACAAGGACCAACGAATTTCGAAGTAAGTTCGAATTGAGTGATACTTTAATCGGCGTTGGTTCGGACCTCACAAGCGTCGTTTTATTCAAACTTCATGATTCGTTGATCAATATCCGATTATTCAAATAAAATTCCGAATTCATTAAATCATTGATTTCAAACGAACCGGTCTGATATAAGCATGCTCTACGTTTTTATATTATACCTGGCCGCCACCATGGGCATCGCCTGGTGGTACTCGCGGGGAAAAAAGACCAGCGCGGATTTCGTACTGGGAGGGAAAAAATTCTCAGGCACCGCCCTGGCTTTGTCGGAACGGGCAACGGGCGAATCGGCCTGGCTGCTGCTCGGGCTCACCGGGCTGGCCTATTCCGACGGGATCAGCGCGATCTGGGTGGCGCTCGGCTGCGTGATCGGGATCCTCTTCATCTGGATCGTGATGTCGGGCCGGCTGCGGGCGGAAACGGAACGGACCGGGGCCATGACGGTCTCCAGCCTGCTGGCCAAGAAATTCCCGGGCGCGGAAAAGCCCATCGGGATGATCAGCGCCCTGATCGTGGTCTTTTTCTTCCTCTTTTATGTGGCGGCGCAGTTCAGCGGATCGGGCAAGGTGCTTTATAAAACATTTGGACTGGATCCTTTCTGGGGGGTCATCATCGGGTCGGTCGTGGTGGTGGTCTATTGCGTGATGGGCGGATTCATCGCCGTCGTGGTTACCGATGTTTTCCAGTCGGTATTGATGATCTTCACGCTCGTGGCTTTTCCGGTCATTGCCGTGGTGCTCGCCTGCAGTAAAAATATCCATGTGATCCAGACCCTGACGGATGCCGGGTCCACCTATATGTCTTTTACCCGGGGAACCACCGGCAGCGCGGCCGTGATCCTCATCCTGAGCGGCCTGAGCTGGATGCTCGGCTATACCGGCCAGCCACAGCTCCTCACGAGGATGATGGCGATCCGGAACCGGAAAGATGTGATCCGGGCAAAGTGGGTGGCTGCCACCTGGACCATCCTGGCGTATATCGGTGCGATCCTGATCGGGATCTTCGGGGTGGTCTTTGTGAAAAGCGGCTTCCTGGGCTATGAATCCGCCAAGCTGGCCGAGGACGCGGAAAAGATCCTTCCTGTGATGGTCGTTGCACTGGTCAACCCGATCCTGGCCGGATTCCTGCTTTCGGGAGTCATCTCGGCCATGATGTCCACCGCTTCTTCCGAAGTGACCGTCTCCTCCGCCAGCATCACGGAGGATATTTACACCAATCTGCGGAGAACGAAGCCTGATCCAAAAAAGATGCTCCGGCTGAACCAGCTGGTCACGCTGTGCGTCGGGGTGGTCGCGATCGTGCTTGCGCTGACCATGCAGGATACGGTGTACGGACTGGTTTCCTATGCGTGGTCCGGGATCGGCTCCTCGTTCGGACCGGCTTTGCTCCTCCTGCTGTTCTGGAAGAGGTTTTCCCGGGCCGGCGTCTTCGCCTCCCTCGCCACCGGGACCCTTGCCACCGTGATCTGGAAGAATTTCTTCGAGGCCTCCACCGGGGTTTCGGAAAGGCTGGCAAGCTTTATCATTTCCTTTGCGATGGCGGTAGCTTTCTCATTGATGTTGCCGGAAAAGGAGAGACGCCTGGGACAGGAAGGACATTCAGGTCATTAGAGTTATCAGGGGATTGCTTCTGCGACCACGAATGTGCTTCCCCCGATAAACACCAGGTCGCCCGGCAAAGCAGATCTTTGTGCCGCAACTACCGCTTCCCGCACCGAGGGATAGGCGTTGCCGGTCAATCCTGCCGCGGCTGCGATCTGTTTCAGCTCTTCCGCATCCAGTCCGCGGGGAATATCCGCTTTGCAGAAATAGTAAGTGGCGGTTTTGGGAAGCATCTGGAGCAGGTGGGAAATATCCTTATCATTCACCATCCCGAAGACAAAGTGAAGGCGTTCATGCGGCACTGATCCGATCTGTGAAAGCACCTCCCGGAGCCCGCCTTCGTTATGGCCGGTATCGGCAATGGTAAGCGGGGACCTCGAGAGGACCTGCCAGCGGCCTGCGAAACCGGTGTTCCCGAGCGTGTTTTTAATTCCTGTGGCAATGACTTCCTTCGACAGGATGATCCCGGCTGCCGATAATGCTTCACAGGCCCCCAATACCGTCACCACATTCTTCTGCTGGTACATTCCCCCCATGGGGACCTCCAGTTCCGGGATCCATGGTTCTTCATTCCTGAAAACATCCATCAACAGTCCATTTTCGGTACCTGACCGTAATTTGTTGTGGAATGACTGGTCCGAAAAATAAATGGGAGAACCTTCTGCCTGTGCTTTATCCAGGAAGACTTGTTCCACCTCCTTCTGGGTTTCCCCGATCACCACCGGCACCCCCGGCTTGATGATGCCGGCCTTCTCGCCGGCGATCTTTACCAGCGTATCCCCCAGGAACTGCATATGATCGAAACTGATATTGGTGATCACCGAGAGCAGCGGGGTGATCACGTTCGTGGAATCGAGCCTTCCTCCGAGCCCTACTTCGATCACCGCGATATCGACCTTCTCCTGCCTGAAATAATCAAATGCCAGACCCACCGTCATTTCAAAGAAGGAAGCACCGATCCGGTCAAGATCCTTATGGTAGCAGGTTATAAATTCTGCAACCTTTAACTCCGGGATCATCTTTCCATTGATTCTGACCCTCTCCCGGAAGTCTTTCAGATGGGGAGAAGTATAAAGCCCCACCTTCATCTTGTTTTCCTGCAATATGGAAGCCAGCATGTTGGAAACAGAACCTTTCCCGTTGGTGCCGGCAATGTGCACCGAACGAAAAGCATGTTGGGGATTGCCCAGCAGGTCGCAGAGCTGGATCGTATTTGTCAGGTCCGGCCTATAGGCCGCCGGTCCGATGCGGTAGTACATCGGCAGCTTCTGCATCATATAATCCAGGGCCTGGTTGTAGTTCATACAAGGGGTTTTGCAGGGCCCTGGTAAATGACTCCCCCGGAGCTGTCGGCCGATGCCCCGGTTACGCTGGAAAGGCAATTGGGCTCTCCTCTCCAGCGCAGGACGCCCAGCAGCGCAAAGACCAGCGCCTCCTTGAATTTCACCAGGTCGTGGCCCGGTATCGCGACATGGACCCGGGTCGTATTCCGGATACCATCGATCAGGAAGGCATTGTAAGCTCCCCCGCCGGTGACCAGCATGGTGCGGGAAGGGTCGTGCAGGACCGCTTGGGATACCTGTACGGAGATATGGTCGCAAACCGTCCGCATCAGGTCCGGGATGCCCAGGGCTTGTTTCTCAAGTTCCGGGTAGAATTCCCGGCTGAGCCATTCCCGGCCGAGCGACTTGGGGGGCCTGCGGCGGTAATATTCCAGCGCATTCAGCGCGGCAAGCAGTTTTTCATCCGTTTTCCCGGATCTGGCGATCTCTCCTTCCCGGTCATACGGCACGCCGGTCTTCGCGGCAAGATCATTCAATACGGTATTTACCGGGCAGATGTCGAAAGCGATCCTTT
>DATJQF010000111.1:0-6753 GCA_035505995.1 Bacteroidales bacterium | reverse complement strand
CAGGTTATTATCGGGCAAAGGTACTTATTTTACGATGCGGAATAATTTATTCCATCTGATTTTTCCCTCCAGCAGCGATTTCGCAGGATCCAGCGAAAGCCAGACGAATACGGCCTTTCCGACGACATGATCTTCCGGCACGAACCCCCAGTACCGCGAGTCGGCCGAATTATGCCGGTTGTCGCCCATCATCCAGTAATAGTTCATCCGGAAGGTATAGCGGTCGGCTTCTTTCCCGTTGATATAGATCTTTCCGCCCTTTTCCTCCAGCTTGTTATTCTCAAAGACCCCGATGATCCTTCGGTAGAAGCAGATATTCTGCGGGGTCAGGGAAACCGTGACGCCCTTTTTCGGAACCACGATGGGCCCGAAGTTATCCACGTTCCACGGGTAGATCGAATCGAACGGGAAGATGTTGGGATCCCAGATCCCTTTCTTTTGAATGACCGGCTCGATCGACTTGATATAGCTGTACTGCTTCATCTTCTCCAGCGCCGCGTCCGTCATCACGAGCTCATACACGCCCGTGTTCAGGGTGGAAGGCGGTTCGGTGATGTCCAGCTTCTCCAGGTTCCGGTCGTTGATCGGCGTTCCGTCGGTCTGCACCACGTACTTGAACTGCTTCTTCCCGGGATTCTTTTCCTCCGTCCCGTTGATCAGGACTTTCCGGTCGACGATGAGAATGGTATCGCCGGGGATCCCGATGCAGCGCTTGATGAAATTCTCGCGCTTGTCCACCGGCCGGTAGATGATATCCCCGAAATAGTTCTTATTGTTCCAGACCGCGTCCCTTCCGAACTGCCTGACCAACTGGTAGTAGCTGGCATTGCTTTGCCATCGTGTGGAGAGGGTGTCGCCGTCGGGGTAATTGAACACCACCACATCCATGTTCTTGATCTTCTGGAAGCCCGGGAAACGGTAATAGGGCAGCTCGATCCATTCGAGGTAGGATTTGGTGTTCTCCGTCAGCGGCAGGGTATGGTGGACGAAGGGGAAGGAAAGGGGCGTATTGGGCACCTTCGGCCCGTAGTTGACCTTGCTGACGAACAGGTAATCGCCCACCAGCAGCGTCTTTTCCATCGAGGAGGTGGGGATCGTATAGGCCTCGATGAAGAAGATCCGGATGATGCTGGCCGCGATCACCGCGAAGATGATCGCATCCACCCACTCCCGCACGACCGACTTTTTAACGACCGGCCGCTTGTCGGGGTCGGTGTATTTCTCCCGCGGGGAGAATCCCAGGTAGGGCAGGTACAGGAAGGGGAAGATCACTCCCAGCGCCTGTGCTCCCAGCCCGAATTTCAGGAAGCACTTGCAGGTCTCGACGATCATCAGCAGGATGACGAACACATTGATGAACGGGATCAGCAGGAAAATATACCACCAGAGCGGCTTTTTGATGATCCGGAGCCAGATGTAGATATTGTAAAAGGGGACCAGGACTTTCCATCCCGGCTGGCCGGCCTTTTCGAAGATCGCCCAGAGCCCGACGAGGGAGGAGATGAAGAACAACAGGGAAAGCAGAAGATAAATATTCATATAAATTGTATTAGGATTGTATGGAAACGCCTGTAGATGCTAATTCTTATTTTGATTCTGTTAATTTTTGTGAAGAAAGAAGATCCTTCATTTCAAAGACCCCTTTCCGGCCCTGCAGGAATTCCGCGGCCATCAGGGCTCCCAGCGCAAATCCCCTCCGGTTCTTCGCCGTATGGATGATCTCGATCGTATCGATATCGGAATCGTAGCGGACCACATGGGTGCCGGGGACGTTTTCGGTCCGGTACGATTTGATGCCCAGCTCCGACGGGTCGCCGGGGAACTCCTTCACCCACCGGGCCTTCCGCTCGATATTCCGCAGGATGTCATTGGCCAGCTGGATCGCCGTGCCGCTGGGGGAGTCCTTTTTCGTGATGTGATGGGTTTCCTCGATGGAGATCTCGTAATCGCTGAAGGGCTGCATCAGCTTTGCCAGGTTCCGGTTCACCTCGAAAAAGAGGTTCACCCCGATGCTGAAGTTGGTCCCGTAAAACAGCGCCTGGTTCCGTTCCCGGCAGTCGTGGATGACCTGCTCCAGCTTATCGTACCACCCGGTCGTGCCTTCCACGAGGGGGACATTCGCCTGAAAACAACGGTAAATATTTTCCACGGCGGCTTCTGGCATTGAGAAATCGATGGCGACCCCGGCTTCCCCGAGACGGTCCCCGACGGTTTCCCAGTCCTTATCCGAATCGATGGCCAGGACCACTTCGTGCTCCAGCTTCACGGCCAGCCGTTCCACCTCCTGACCCATTTTCCCGTAACCCAGAATCGCGATCTTCATATCCTCTTTCCTTGGTGAATTAAAAATCCAGGCACAGCCGGATCCCCGAAGAGACCTCCGGGGTGCCATACCGGTTAATGACGGCGGGCCCGACCCGCAGCGACAGCTCTTTATTGATGTTATAGGTGAACAGGTGAGCGTCCACCGTGGCGTCGATGATGTTCAGCGCGTACCAGAGGGCGGAGACCAGGACGCTGATCTCGAGGTTCCGGCGGTAATACTCCACGCCGGAGAGCAGTTCATCCGCGGTGTATTTATCGGTCAGGTATTTGTAGTTCCCGTTGGAAGTGCCGTTGTTCTTCTCGATGTAGGCGCACTGGTAATTGAGGTATTCGTTGGTGTTGAAGACGATCAGGTAGGTGAGGACGCCGAAGCCGGCATAAATGATCGGGACCTTCCAGTATTTGTGGTTATAGATCTGACCCAGTCCCGGAAGGCATGCCGACATGATCGTGGCCTTGGTGGGGGAGTGCTTCTTCTCGAGGATGGAGTCCGGTACGGTCGTTTTCAGCGTGCCGGTCTGGGCGTTGACCCCTGAAGCCAGGAACAGGACGGTGAGGCACAGCAGAATGGCACGCACGGGTGGTTAGGGTGTTGGTTCTTGCCCCTGAAGATGCGAAACGATGCGGTCGAAATCCTCCTCGGAGGTGAACGGGATGATGATGTTCCCGTTGCCTTTGGAATATACTTTCATGGCCACGTCGGCATTCAGCCGGTGATGCAGCGATTCCCGGGCTTTCTCGAATTTCACCGGCAGCATGGCCGGTTCATGCGGCGTGATGACGGCCGGTTCCGGCTCCGAGAGGCTTCGTACCAGGTCTTCCACCTGCCGGACCGAAAGTTTTTTCTCCAGGATCCGGTGCAGGAACACCAGTTGGGTGTTGCGGTCGGGGATGTTGATGAGCGCCCGGGCATGCCCCATGGTGATCCGTTTGTCGCGGATGGCGATCTGGATCTCGGTGGGCAGCTTCAGCAGCCGGATATAGTTGGAGACGGTGGAGCGGTCCTTGCCGACCTTCCGGCTCAGGTCTTCCTGGTTCATCTCGCATTCCTCGATGAGCCGCTGGAAGCTGATGGCGATCTCGAGCGGGTTCAGGTTCTCCCGGTGGATGTTTTCCACCAGGGCCATCTCGAGCATCTGCTCGTCGTTGGCCACCCGGATGTAAGCGGGAACCTCGGTCATCCCGGCGAGGCGTGCAGCCTTCAGCCGGCGTTCCCCGGCGATCAGCTGGTATTTGTCGTAGCCCATCTTGCGCACCGTCAGCGGCTGGATGATGCCCTGCGTCTGGATCGAGAGGGTGAGCTCGGCAAGTTCGGATTCGTCAAAATGGGTACGGGGCTGGAAGGGATTGGATTCAATGGTGTCCACGTTCAGGTGGGCGATGGCTCCGACCACGTAATTGCCGGATATGTCCCGGGACGTGATATCGGTTTCGGGGCTTTCCAGGATCGCGTTCAGTCCTCTTCCCAGCGCTTTTTTCTTGGATTGCATATCAGAGGGTGATTTGTTTTTCCGGTGCCGACAGGCGCGTCAGGTTGTTCTTCTGGAGGATCTCCCGGGCCAGGTTCAGGTAGTTGATCGCACCGGTGCTGTTGATATCGTGGATCATGATGGTCTGCCCGAAGCTGGGCGCTTCGCCGAGTTTGGTATTCCGGCTGATCAGCGTATCGAAGACCATCTGCTGGAAGTGTGTTTTCACCTCCTCCGCCACCTGCTTTGAGAGGTTCAGGCGGGTATCGTACATGGTCAGGAGGATTCCTTCGATATCCAGGTCCGGGTTCAGCCTCGTTTGCACGATCTTGATGGTATTGAGCAGCTTACCGAGGCCTTCCAGGGCGAAATATTCGCATTGCACCGGGATGATCACCGAATCGGCAGCGGTCAGGGCGTTGATGGTGATCAGTCCCAGCGACGGGGAGCAGTCGATAATGAGGAAATCATAGGCATCCTTGACTTTCGTCGTCACCTTTTTCATCATCTTTTCCCGGTTCGGCAGGTTGATCATCTCCACTTCGGCGCCCACCAGGTCGATGTGGGCCGGCAGGAGATCGAGGTACGGGGTGGAGGTGTTCAGGATGATGTTGCGGGGCTCCACATCGTCGAGGATGCACTCGTAGATGCTGGTCTTTATGCTCCTCGGATCGAATCCCATACCGGAAGTGGCGTTGGCCTGGGGATCGGCGTCGATGACCAGTGTCTTATATTCCAGAACGGCCAGCCCGCCGGCCAGGTTGATAGCCGTGGTGGTCTTTCCGACCCCGCCTTTCTGGTTTGCAATTGCGATGATTTTACCCATTCACGGACGATTTTTCCGGTCACCCGGAAGCAAAATTACATTTTTACGCCTACTTACCCGGAACCTGTTGAAAAGTTTTGATAATTGTGAATTCCAGAGGGTTCAAACCGAAAAAGCTGTCCGCAGACAGCCGGTATCAGGATCCGATTTCAATGGGGATTATTTTTCCTCCGGCTCTGCCGAGAGATCCTCGAAGCTGATATCCGTATGTTTACCGGCTACCGGAAGGTCCTCTTTGTCGCCCTCTTTGTCGACAGGCACCACTTCCGGCCGGTCAGGGGCTTTGCCGGTCTTGATGAACTCGATGGCATCGCCCAGTCCGTTAATGAATTTCTCAAAATCTTCCCGGTAGAGGAACAATTTGTGTTTCTCATAGAAGAACTTGCCCTGCTCGTTGTTGAAGCGCCGTTTGCTCTCCGTGATCGTAAGGTAGTACTCTTCGCCGACCGTTGCTTTTACATCAAAGAAATAGGTTCTTTTCCCGGCTCTCACCGCCCGCGAAAAAATCTCCTCCCGGTCCCGGTCATGATCCCTTTCTTTGTTTTCATGGTCTTCCATGTCGCTTAAGGAATTTAGTATTCACCTGTCGTGGTATCAACGCAAAAATAAAAATATTATTTGAATGGTGCGCAAAAATGAAAAGCCGGTCCTGGCTGCTATTCTTCCGGTGGAACGGTCAGGTCGGTGGCGGATTGGATCCCCGACGCCATTTCTTCCGGTATATAGCCCAGTTTAACGAAGAGGGGGCGGACCTGCGATCGCATCAGGGGAAGCCTGGAGCGAAAGGCCAGTGCGCCCAGCAGGCAAAGGATCCCCCCGATCATCAGGGTGGCGGGGGCCCCGATGAACCTGGCCGACGCCCCTGCCAGAAAGCTCCCGAAGGGAGCGGTCCCCATGAATGCCATGGTGTAAAAGCTCATGATCCGGCCGCGCTTATCATCTTCCACGATGGTTTGCAGCAGCGTGTTGCTCGAGGCCATCTGGAGCATCATCCCGAACCCCGTGATGACCATCATCGACAGGGAGAGCCAGAAGATCCGGGAAAAGGAAAATGCGATCAGTCCCAGCCCGAAAATACCGGCTGCCAGGGTGATGATCCTCCCCAGTCCCAGCACGGTCTTCCGGGAGGCCAGGTAGAGCGCCGCGAGGAGTGCGCCCGATCCCGCTGCGCCCATCAGGAAGCCGAAGGTATGGGAGCCCCCGTGCAGGATCTCCTTCGCGAACACGGGCATCAGGACCGAATAGGGCATTCCTACCAAGCTGACCAGCCCCAGCAGCAGGATGATATACCGGATCGGGGCGAAACCGAACGCATACGTGACCCCTTCCTTCATCTCCCGGAAGACATGAGACCTTTTATGGCCGGTTGCTTCCGGGGCGATCTTCATGAACAGGAGCGACAGGATCACGAAAATGTAGCTGATCGCATTCAGCAGGAAGCAGATCCCTTCGCCGGTCAGGGCGATCAGGATCCCGGCAATCGAAGGCCCGAGCAGCCGTGCGCCGTTGACCATGGAGGAATTCAGGGCGATAGCGTTCCCGAGATCCTCCTTTTTCTCCACCATCTGGATCACCAGCGATTGGCGGGCGGGTACGTCAAAAGCGTTGATGATGCCGAGGAAAATATTGAGCAGGACGATATTCCATACGGCAATGGTCCCCGAGAAATAGAGACCCGTCAGAAGGAGTGCCTGGATCATGGCCGCCACCTGGGTGGCGATCAGGATGTGGTAGCGGTTCCAGCGGTCGGTGAGGACGCCCGCAAAAGGCGCGATCAGGAAGGTGGGGATCTGCCCGGCGAACCCGACCACCCCCAGCAAAAATACGGAGCCCGTCTGGTGATACACCAGCCAGGGGGTCGCGATCCTCTGGATCCAGGTCCCGATGAGCGAGATGCTCTGCCCGCCGAAAAACAGGCGGTAGTTTCTGTACCGGAAGGAACGGAAGATAAGGGTAAACCCGGCCATGAGGATTAAACGGAAAGGGATCCCTGTTTAGTGTTTGCCGGGCCTGAAGAAGCTGCGGGAGGACGATGACAGCGTCGATACGGGATGATAACCCTAAACTCTTAAACCCCGAAACCCCAAAACCCCAAAACCCCCAAAACCCCAAAACCAGAAAACCCAAAAAACA
>DATJQF010000110.1:0-7070 GCA_035505995.1 Bacteroidales bacterium | reverse complement strand
TGCACCAACGAGCTGTCGGATCTGAAATGTCATAAGCGGGAAATCCTGGAGCCGCTGGTCATCCTGATCGCTCCCTATGCACCGCACCTGGCCGAGGAACTCTGGGAAAAGATGGGTCATTCCGAAAGTATCTCCGGGGCGGGTTTCCCTGTATTTAATGAAGAATATCTGTCGGAGGATACTTTTACCTATCCGGTGTCGTTCAATGGAAAACTGCGCTTCCACCTGACACTGCCCCTGGATATGCCGCATGACGGCATAGAAGTTGCAGTCCGCGAAGCCCAGGATTCGCAGAAATGGATAACCGGAAAAACCATCCGAAAAATCATCATCGTAACAGGGAAGATCATCAACGTCGTCGTTTCCTGATCCCTGTTTTATCCTTTCTCATTTTCTGCTGGATCATTGTCTATCAGTCGGTGATCATCGGGTTTGCCCAGGATGTAAAGCCGGTCACCAATAATGCATTTTCCCGGGGAGAGAAATTCCGTTTCCGTGCATATTATGATTCCTTTCTCACCGGACATGTCACGGCCGGGGTAGCCACCTTGGAGATCCGGAATGAGAATAAGAAATTCGGCGACCGGAACACCTATCACGTGGTCGGGGAGGGGAAATCAAAAGGTGCGTTCAATTTTTTCTATAAAGTGGATGACCGGTTCGAGTCCTATATCGATGAAGAGTACCTGATCCCATGGTATTTTACCCGGAGCTCGCACGAAGGGGATTTTGCCAAGGATGATGAGGTCCGGTTCAACCAGCTCTCCCATTCCGTATCCAGCCGAACGGCCAATAAGACGGTCCCGCCGGGAGTGCAGGATATCCTGTCCGCCTTTTACCTGGCGCGCACCTTCGATTATTCAAACCTGAAGCAGGGAGATCAGATCCCGATCCGGTTCTTTTTCGATGATTCGGTATACATGTCGGTGATCCAGTTCGCCGGCAGGGAAGAGGTGATCACCGACCTCGGCAGATTCCGCTGCCTGAAATTCAGGCCGATGGTTATAAAGGGTAATGTTTTCAGCCAGGAGTATCCGATGGATATCTGGATATCGGACGACGAAAATCATATCCCTGTTCTGGCGAGCTCTGCGGTGATCGTCGGATCGGTCAAGCTGGAACTCATTCATTTCGAGGGACTCTCCCGGCCTCTTACCTCCCTGATCGAACCCGGGAATAATTAAGCAACCTGAAAAATTATTTTGTAACCTGGTTGTTTTCCAATATCATTGTAAATAATAAAACTTCATTCTATGAAATCCGGGAAGTTTGTCACCTGCACCTGCATACTGATCCTTTTTGCGATACTTAATATGCCATTGGCTTTTTCTCAGACCGGATCATCCGGCTGGTATAATGAGCGGTGGAAAAAGGCTGATTCCCTGTCGTCGGTCGGCCTCCCCAAATCGGCATTGACGGTAGTGACACAGGTTTACGAACGGGCCCGGTCGGAAAACAATCCCGGCCAGTTCACCCGGGCGATCCTGTACCGGATCCGGCTGGATTCGGAATTCAGGGAGGATGCATTGGCGAACGCCATTTATGATGTCCGGTCCGAGATCAGGCAAGCGGGCAAGCCTGAAAAGCAGGTATTGAATTCCATTCTGGCTGAACTCTATCTGCGATATTATAATGAGAACTATTACCGCTTTTCCGGCAGGACGCAGGTGATGACCGTTCTGGAAGACAGTATCCAGACCTGGGATCTGAATACCCTGGCCCGGAGGATCACCCGGACCTACCTGTTGTCGCTCGAGGATCCTATGGCTCTGCAGGCAATACCCGTTGGCCGGTTCCTCCCGGTCCTGGATCAGCCGGATGGCAAAAAAAATAAACCGGACCTTTTCCGCCCGACGCTTTATGATTTCCTGGCATGGCGTGCCCTGGATTATTTTATGGGAAAGGAATACGGCAAAACGATGCCTGCCGATACTTTCCAGTTAAGCGACCGGTCATATTTTGCACAGCCGGAAGAGTTTTCAAAACTTCCGGTACTGCAATCCCGGCCCGCCGATACTTTTTCCCTGGATTTTTTTGCCATCAGGACCTTCCGGGATCTCGCAGCATTTCATCTGGCCGACCGGGATCCTGCTGCGTTGATCGACGAGGAACTCCAGCGTTTCACGTATGTATATGATAACTGTACCCTGGAAGATAAGGATAGCCTTTATGTATCCGCCCTGAAACGCTTTGAGTCCGATCATCTTTCCTCTCCCGGCTCTGCCGACATCCTATTTGCGATCGCTCAGTACCTGGCCGGACAGGGGGCCTTGTACAAACCGGGTATTTCGGATAAACACAAGTGGGAGATCCGTGATGCTGCTGCCAGTTGCGAGCAGGCCATTTCGCGGTTCCCGGAAAGCGACGGCGGTAAAAACTGCAGTATCCTGTTAAAAGCCTTTCATCAGCCCTCGTTGAAGATAACCTCAGAAAATGCCGTTATCCCGGAAACCCCTTCCCTTGCCCTGCTGGAATTCAGCAATCTCCCGGCAGTTTATTTTCGCCTGGCAACGACCGATCCTGAATCCGACCGGGAGAAAACCGCTTCCATGAGCCGGGAAGACCTGGTTACTTATTATTCGCGTTTGCCATATACCAAATCCTGGGATCTGAAGCTTCCGTCGGACGGGGACCTTCAGGAACACCGTGCGGAAATCGAAGTGCCCGGAATGCCGGCAGGCTTTTATATCCTGGAAGCGTCCTCCGATCCGGATTTCAGGGCCCAGGACCAGACATTTGCCTACGTGCCGGTATTTGTCACGTCCCTGAGCTACATCAGCCAGCATAATGAATCGGGGGGCATGGATTTTTATATTCTCGACCGGGAAAGCGGGAAACCGGTACCGGACGTTTCAGCAGAATCATTTGTCACTACCTATAATTATAGCAACCGGGCCTACGAAATTCATAAATCGGGCGAATACCGGAGCGATCCCAATGGATTTTTTACCATTCCGCCTGTACCCCAGGGTTCAAATTATGCCAATTATTTTCTGCGGCTGAAATCGGGAAATGATTTGCTCCTTACGGAACATTATTATCAGTATTCGAAAGTTCCCCCGGTCGAGAAGCCGGTGCTGCGGACCTTCCTTTTCACCGACCGGGCCATCTATCGTCCCGGCCAGGTCATCTATTTCAAGGGAATCCTCCTGGAAAATACCGGGGATCATTTTGCAATTAAACCCGGGGTAAGTACAACTGTTACCTTCTCCGATGTCAATTACCAAAAGATCTCCGAGCAAACGCTGACCACCAATGAATACGGTTCATTTAACGGTTCGTTCATCGCTCCGACCGGAGTGCTTCCGGGTCAAATGAGCCTAGCCAACGGATCCGGCACTGTCACTTTCAGAGTGGAAGAATACAAACGGCCGACGTTCGAGGTTGCTTATGAGCCGCTGGAAAACAACTACCGCCTGAATGATTCAGTCACTCTGACCGGAAAAGCAACAGCCTACGCCGGGAATGCCATCGATGGCGCAAAAGTGAGTTACCGGGTTGTAAGGACCGCGAGGTTTCCTTTCTGGGACCGTTGGTGGATCCCTTTCCCTGAATCTCCGGAAGTGGAGATCGCCCACGGTACCGCTGTTACCGCTCCGGACGGCACGGTAACGGTTAAATTCCCCGCACTCCCCGACAAGTCATTAAGCCCTGATATCCTGCCGGTATTTGATTACCGGATCACCCTGGACGTGACCGACCTGAATGGTGAGACCGAGTCGGCGGATGGAACGGTTTCGGTCGGCTATAACTCGCTTCTTATCGGGATCGCCGTCCCCGAAAAGTTGAATACCGCGACCGACAGCATCTATCCGCTTATTACCACCAACCTGAACGGCAGGAAAACTCCAACGGAACTGACTGTGACTGTGCAGCGGCTCAGGCAACCGGATCTCCTGCTCCGGAAGCGGGCCTGGTCCGAACCGGACCTGCACCTGATCGGGGAAGCCGACTTCAGGAATAATTTCCCGTATGATGTTTATGATGAAGAAGACAAGCCATCTTCCTGGCCCGTTGAGGAGACCGTTTATGAAAAGACGCTGAATACGGCCACCGATTCGGCGATCCGGTCGGCTGATCTGGCGTCACCGGGTAATTCTGCAATGAGACCGGGGGTATACCGCTTCCGGTTAAGTGCAAAAGATCCTTATGGGGAAGAAGTGCATTCGGACCATTATGTGACGGTATTTGAGCCGAACACCGGCGAGGTCCCGGTTCATAGCATGAACTGGTTTGTCCCGCTGAAAGTAACCTGCGAGCCGGGCGAGAAAGCCCTTTTCCTGCTCGGATCCCAGGATGACCTTCCGGATGTGATCTGCGAGACCCGGGTTCACGACACCCTGGTTTCCCGGGCGTGGATGCATATTCAGAAACAGCAGAAGCTTATTGAGATCCCGGTCCTGGAGAAATACCGGGGAGGATTCCAGGTGACTTTTTTATTCATCCGCCATAACCGGTCATACCAGAATTCTCAATTCGTGTCGGTTCCTTTTACCAATAAAATGCTGGATATCACCTTTGGAACGTTCCGCGATAAGCTTGATCCCGGGCAGGAGGAGGAATGGAGCCTGAAGATCACCAACAGCAGGAAAAAGGGAGTGGAAGCGGAGCTCCTCGCTTCCATGTACGATGCTTCACTGGACGCGTTTGCCCCGAACAGCTGGGATCTGTCGCTCTACCGGACCTGGTATTCTTACCTGAACTGGAATATTTCCGATGCGTTTACTTCCCGTACCGGGATCTATTATCCATTGTTCCCTTCCGCTGAAAATTTCATCTCGCCTGCCTATGATCAGTTAAACTGGTTTGGGTATACTTCCAATTCATCCCGTTATTACCGGGCATATGATATGAAAAAGACAGGGGATCAGACTATGGCAATTCCCATGCAGGCCAACGAGGTGGGAGGAATGGCCACCGGCGCACAACCTCCGGCACCCCCTGAAACGACCCCGGAAGGTGCCGGACAAAAATCTCCGGTCAAAAAAGTGCAGGAAGCACCGGTAGTTCAGATCCGGAGGGATTTTCGCGAAACTGCTTTTTTCTATCCGAACCTGGAATCCGACAGTTCCGGTGATCTGCTTATAAAATTCAAAGTTCCTGAATCCCTGACCCGGTGGAAATTCATGGGACTGGCCTATACCAAACAACTGGAGGTTGGTCAGGTTGAAAAAGAGCTTATCACCCATAAAGACCTGATGGTCTTCCCGAATGCTCCCCGTTTTGTTAGACAGGGGGATACCGTGGTGTTCAGCACAAAAGTCGTTAATATGAGCGATCACGAGGTCGAGGGAGCGGTGACGCTTTCACTTTCAGACGCTGTCGCCGGCAAACCCCTCGACCTGATCCGGGGAAGCAGCTCTCTTACTTTTCGGGCTGCCAAAGGGCAGAGTGCACTTGTTTCCTGGACCCTGGTTATCCCGGCGGAAGCCGGGCTTACGCTCCTGCAATACCGGGTGGCCGCTACAGCCGGGAATTTCAGCGACGGTGAAGAAAAGACCCTGCCGGTCCTTACGAACAGGATGCTGGTGACAGAGTCCCTACCCTTGCCGGTAAGAGGTCAGGGAAATTTCACTTTCTCCTTCGGGAAACTGCTCGAGTCAGGTGCCAGCCAGACCCGGAAGAATTACCGGCTAACCCTTGAATTTGCCTCCAATCCTTCCTGGTATGCCGTGCAGGCGCTGTCGCTGATGGACGAGCCGGTCTACCCCAGTGCCGATAATATCTTCCAGGCCTATTATGCCAACAGCATCGCCTGTTTCCTGGCAAATTCAAATCCCGCCATCCGGAAGGTATTCGATAGCTGGAAAAACCTGACCCCCGATGCATTGCTCTCCAATCTTGAAAAGAACCAGCAGCTTAAATCATCTCTATTACAGGAGACCCCCTGGGTGCTGGAAGCGCGGTCGGAATCGGAACGCAAGCAGAAGCTGGCCAATTTGTTCGATAAGAACACCCTGTCCCAAAATCTTCAGCAAAATCTCCTCAAGCTGGAGAAGCTTCAGCTGCCCAATGGAGGATGGAGCTGGTTCGAGGGAATGCAGGAAAGCCGCTATATCACGCAGAATATCATTACCGGCCTGGGGCATCTTGAGCACCTGGGCATCAAGGATGTCCAAAAGGATCCGCAGGCAACCGGAATGATCCGGAAAGCTGTTATTTTCCTGGACGGCGAGATGACCGATGATTTTTCCCAGATCCGCAAGCATAACCCCGGTTACCGGAATGAGGATCATCTCGGATCAGAGGATATTCAGTATTTGTATGCCCGGAGTTATTTTCTGGATGAGATCCCGCTGGGAAGTTCCGGAAAATGGACTAAAGCCCAGGTAAAGGAAGCATTCGATTATTTCACCCGCCAGGCAGTCACTTACTGGCTGAAGAATGATCTCTACTTCCAGGGGATGATCGCCCTGGCGCTGAACCGGCTGGGGAATAAAACAGTTCCGGTCCAGGTCCTCCAATCACTTTCAGAAAAGGCGCAGCATTCCGACGAAATGGGAATGTACTGGGCGATGCAGGAAGGGTTCGGGTGGTACCAGGCGCCCATTGAGACCGAATCGCTGCTGATCGAGGCGTATGATGAAATTACCGGCGACCAAAAATCGGTGGATGAGATGAAGATCTGGCTGCTGAAGCAGAAGCAGACCCAGGACTGGCGGACCGGCCGTGCCACGGCAGAAGCATGTTATGCCCTGCTGCTGCGAGGGACCGATCTCCTCTCCGGTGAACCAAATGTGAAAATCCGTCTCGGAAATGAAACGATCGATCCGGCTAAACTCCTTGACAATACAGCTGAAGCAGGAACCGGATATTTCCAGGTTTCCTGGACCGGCTCGGAAATCGTGCCGGAAATGGGTCATGTTTCCGTGGATAGGACCGGGGAAGGAGTTGCCTGGGGAGCGGTATACTGGCAGTATTTCGAGGATCTGGATAAGATCACCCCCGCTAAATCCCCGCTGAAGCTGGAAAAAAAGCTTTTCCTCCTGGAAAACACGGCTGCAGGTCCTGTGCTTCGTCCATTATCTTCAGAGGTTACCTTGCATACCGGTGACAAACTCATCGTCCGG
>DATJQF010000109.1:0-6046 GCA_035505995.1 Bacteroidales bacterium | reverse complement strand
CTTTACGCTGGCGACCATGAAATAGGCTTCCAGGCTCAGGGGCATCTCCGTGACGAGCGTGCCGTCCTGGTCGAAGGTGGCGATCCGGTCGGGAGGGGAAATGTAATCGGGGCTTCCGGGGGTGGTTACGGCCTCAACGTATTGCAGGATGGCCTTTTTGGCCGGGGTTTCGTTCCAGGAGGGCAGCGGGTCCTGTGCACGGGCTGCCTGCAGGCCGGTGAGTGCGGCCAGCAAGACGATCCAAACCAAACGTATTTCCTTTTGCATAGCAATACCCGCACCCTTGCCCACACTCCACACTCACACCCACACTCACACCCACACCCACTTCGTGGGATGTATAGGACTCGAACCTATGACCCCCGCCCTGTCAAGGCGATGCTCTGAACCAACTGAGCTAACATCCCGGATGGGGGGCAAAAATAGGAAATATTCTGTTGGCTTGTATCCGGGTCGAAATTTGTTTGGGGAAAAGGGAAACGATGAAAGAGGAGCGTCGCTTTAGGCTTCACATCTTGGAGTGTCCTGAAAATAATACTATGTACTCTAGGTGCCTATGTGATGAAACCAAATGGAGATTGCATCTTGTGAATATCTGTTTGATCAGTGTATTCAGTGTTCCATTAATCTTGAAAATATCACAATGAATGAATTGAGAAAAGTCTTTGAATATTCGAATAATCCTCCCTGACGGCAGCATGTCATTACAGCACATTTGGATTTATTCATCGCCCGTTTTTAATCACGGCCAAACGCCCCGACAATCTCCCCATAATAGACGGTATGAAAGTCTTTCTTCGGGTAAAACCGCTTGCTGATGCTTTCGTCCAGCCGGTCGGGATCGAGTTTATGGCGGTGGATCGTACGGCATTCGAAATGATAGCCGGATTCGGCAATATAGGGAGTGGAGATCATTTTCCCGGGTTTCAGGGTGAATCCGCACACCTTTATCTTATCATGATCTTTTCCCGATTTGGTCCCGCAGAAGGCAAGATGCTTTTCAAACTTGTCCGGCAGCACGCAAACGGAAAAATCAGAAGCTTCTTCCATCAGGTGGAAGGTATAGCGGGTGGGCCGCACCAGGACCGTCATCACCGGCCGGTGCCAGATCGTTCCGATCGTTGCCCAGCCGATGGTCATGGGATTGGGAGGGTCGCCCGCCACCAGCAGGATCCCGTCGCCCTGGAGACGCTCCATGGTTTCCCTGAAATAGTCAAAAGGTCCGGTAGGAGATTTCATTTTTCTTAAATTTGCCGCTCAAAATTAGTTGTTTTCACTGTTAATCAAAGAAGATATGAAAAGACCTTACCGGTTCGGCCTGATCCTGCTTCTGTCGGGAATGGCGTTCGCGACGGCGTTTTCGCAAACCGAACGCAAGACGATCACCTTCGACGATGTCTTCAGGAACCGCAAGTTCTCCTCAAAAGGCGTTTACGGGATCCAGTCCATGAAGGACGGCGTTCACTTCTGCCAGTTGAAAAAAGACAGCCTGAATGTATATGAATACGCCACCGGGAACCTCTCTTCCGTCCTGGTCACCGCTTCGCAGCTGATCCCCGCCGGGGATACGGTCCCCATCGACATGGGCAGCTTCAGCTTCAGCCAGGATGAATCGAAGATCCTGTTCGCCACCGACGAGGAAGCCATCTACCGCTATTCCTCCAAGTCGTTTTACTACATCTATGACCTGAAAACCCGCAAGCTGATGCCCCTCTCGAAGAACGGGAAGCAGCGCCTCGCGGAGTTTTCGCCGGACGGGAGCCGGGTGGCCTTCGTCAGGGATAACAACCTGTTTCTCACCGACCTGGCTACCGGTTCCGAGAAGCAGATCACGGGGGACGGGAAGGTGAATGAGATCATCAACGGCGCAACCGATTGGGTGTATGAAGAGGAGTTCGAGTTCACCCAGGCCTTCTTCTGGTCGCCCGATAATAAAAGGATCGCCTTCTACCGGTTTGATGAGAGCAAGGTGAAGGAATATCAGCTTACCTATTACGGGGATCTCTATCCCGAACAGTACAAATACAAATACCCGAAAGCGGGCGAGAATAATTCCCTGATCACCATCCATATCTTCGATGCCGGCTCGGGGAAGATCCTGCCCGTGGATATCGGAAAGGATACCGATATCTATATCCCGCGGATCCGCTGGACCGAAGACCCGGCCACCCTGGCGCTGTACCGGCTGAACCGGCACCAGAACAAGCTGGAGCTGCTGCTGGCCGATGCGGCGACCGGCAGGACGAAAGTGATCTACACGGAAGAGAATAAATATTACATCGAGATCAACGACGACTGGCACTTCCTGAAAGACAAGGCCCATTTCCTGCTGACCAGCGAAAAGGACGGCTTCCGGCATATTTACCTGTACGATCTGAAAGGAAACCTGGTGAAACAGCTGACCGGCGGGTCCTGGGAGGTGGTGACCGTGTACGGGGTGGACGAGGCGAAAGGGCTGGTCTATTACCAGTCCAATGAAGGCTCTCCCCTGGATAAGGAGGTGTATTCGGTTTCGCTGGACGGGCAGAGAAAGACCCGGCTGTCGGAGAAGAAAGGGACGAACAGCGCCGACTTCAGCGCCACCTTTGCCTACTTTATCAACCGCTGGTCGGATATCAACACCCCGCCCTATATTACCGTGAATTCGGCGGACGGGAAAGAGGTCCGGGTGCTGCAGGACAATGCCAAACTGAAGGGATTGATGGCGGAGTACAATTTTTCCCTCGCGGAGTTCATCACGATCCCGACCGGCGATAACGTGATCCTCAACGCCTGGATCCTGCGACCTCCCGATTTCGACCCGCTGAAAAAGTACCCGGTCCTGTTCACGATCTATGGCGGTCCCGGATCGCAGACCGTCGTGAATTCCTGGGGTGCGGTGAACAGCTGGAACCAGCTCTGGGCGCAGCACGGGATCATCGTCGTTTCGGTGGATAACCGCGGAACGGGCGGAAGAGGGGAGGAGTTCAAGAAGATGACCTACCTGCAGCTGGGGAAATACGAAACCCTCGACCAGATCGAAGCGGCGAAGTATTTTGCCTCGCTTCCCTATGTAGATAAGGACAAAATAGGCATGTGGGGCTGGAGCTTCGGGGGCTATCTCACCCTGTCGTGCCTGACCCAAGGGGCCGATTACTTCAGCCTGGGCGTGGCAGTCGCCCCCGTGACCAACTGGAAATACTACGACAACATCTATACGGAGCGGTTCATGCGGACGCCGAAGGAGAACCCCGACGGCTATGAGCAGAACTCCCCGGTGAACCATGCCGACGGGCTGAAAGGGAAGCTGCTGCTGATCCACGGCATGGCCGACGATAACGTGCATACCCAGAACACGTACGACATGATCACGGCGCTGGTGGCGGCCAACAAGCAGTTCGAGATGCAGCTTTACCCCAACTGCAACCACGGGATCTATACCGGGAAGAACACCAGCTACCATCTTTACAAGAGGATGACGGATTTCATCTTTGATAATTTCTGATGAGCATGGCACGCGGATAACACGGATCAGGCGGATGATCGCGGATAAACAAATCCGCGTTGATCCGTGCATGCCAAAGGCATCCGTGTCATCCGCGTTCCGATAAAATCTCCGGGCGTTTCTCAAAAAGGT
The DNA here is from genome assembly GCA_035505995.1 of Bacteroidales bacterium. Lineage (GTDB taxonomy): Bacteria > Bacteroidota > Bacteroidia > Bacteroidales > FEN-979 > DATJQF01. The sequence goes on along the minus strand of DATJQF010000109.1, from coordinate 2,430 downwards.
AGCATGTCCGTCCACAACTTTTTTCTGCCAACTGCCAACTGCCAACTCTTCTGCCCACTGCCAACTTTTTATTTGGATAATTGATTTTTCCGCTGTACTTTTGCACCCCGTTAATTAACAGAGTAATCATTATTTAAAGAAAGAGAGTTATCCATTCATGATCATCGTACCCGTAAAAGAAGGCGAAAGCATCGACCGGGCCTTAAAAAAGCTGAAGAGAAAATTTGAAAAGACCGGCGTGGTAAAAGAGCTTCGCGTGCGTCAGAAATTCACCAAGCCCTCGGTTAAGAAGCGCGACAGCGTGCAGCGCGCCATCTTCATCCAGAAGATCCAGGACTCGGAATCCAGGTAATCCTTTTCTGCTGTGAACCCCTTTCCGGCCGTTTCCCGGAATATTTTCACGGTACCGTATCATCCGGTTCACCTTAGCGTATATTTGTAATTATTTTCCACTGAATGGATCCGAATAGGTTCATCGCCTATATCCAGTTTGAGAAACGATACTCTCCCCATACTGTAGCCGCTTACCGCAACGACCTCGACCAGTTCACCGCCTTCCTGCAGGAGCAATATCCCGGCACCGGCCTTCAGGAAATTAATGCCACCCTGGTCCGTTCCTGGGTGGTGGCCCTGATGGAAAAGGGGATCTCCCCGCGGTCGGTGAACCGCAAGCTCACCACCCTGAAATCGTTTTTCCGGTTCCTTCAGAAAGAAGGGGAGGTGGATCAGAACCCGGTCCGGAATGTGATCTCCCCCAAAACGCCGAAGCGATTGCCGGTTTTCGTGGAAAAAGAAAAAATGGAGCTGCTCCTCGACGGGATCGCGTTCGGGGAAGGGTTTCCCGCGCTGCGCGACCGGCTGGTGCTGGAGATGCTGTACGGCACCGGCATGCGGCTTTCGGAGCTGGTGCACCTGGAATGCACCGACGTCGATTTCCACCGTTCCACCCTGAAAGTGCTGGGGAAACGTAATAAAGAGCGCCTGATCCCGTTTACCCCTAAGTTTGGGGATCTTATGCAAAGGTATCTTGAGGAGAGGGGAAGAATTGCGAAAGAAGAGGCAGGATTGATCGTCACCGACAGCGGGAATAAGATCTACCCTAAATATGTGTACCGGCTCGTTATCCGTTACCTGTCACAGGTCACTACCCTGACCAAAAAGTCCCCCCACGTATTGCGCCACACCTTTGCCACGCACCTGCTGAATAACGGGGCCGACCTGAATGCCGTCAAGGAATTGCTGGGTCATGCCAACCTTTCGGCCACCCAGATCTACACCCATAATACGATCGAGAAACTCAAGAAAATTTACAAACAGGCCCATCCGAGGGCTTAGAAAAGGAGGTATGGATGAATGTCAAGATCAACACTGTCCATTTCAAATCCGACAGCAAGCTGGATTCTTTTATCAAGGAGAGGCTTCAGAAGATGCCCGCGCTCTATGAAGGGGTGATCGGGGCGGAGGTGATGCTGAAGCTGGAAAATTCCGAATCGCGGGAGAACAAGATCGCCGAGATCCGCCTGATCATCCGCGGGTATGACCTTTTTGCGAAGAAGCAGGCCAAGACTTTCGAGGAGGCGACGGATGTCGCGGTGGATGCATTGAAAAAGCAACTGGTGCGGCACAAGGAGAAAATAAAGCATATCTGACAGTATATTAAGTATTTAAATAAGTACGATAGGGTGGTACGCAGGTACCGCCCTATTTTTTTTGCAAAAAAGGTCATTAAATAATTTTTTTTCAGAAAATATAGTATTAATTTGCACGGGTATAATTAAGCTGCATATTAGTTATACGAATTTTCTGAATTAATTTTTGAAGCGGGTGCCAGGTATCTGGCAGGGGGATGAAGTATTTTATATGTCTTCCTCCTCCGTTATTGACCCAATGCCCCCCGGCATGAAGAATGTTTATTTATCATTTTCTACGGTTCCTCCCCGTAAGCGGAGGGGAGGGGCATTTGCTTTCCCGGAAGTTTCAGCACATTCATTAGGAAGCAAGGCAATCAGCCGGTGCTCCCTTTCAAACCGATAAATCATCAGGAAACATAAAAACTCAGCCATATGAAATCAAGAGGTGTACTCATTTCCGGGATGACCGGGCAAACGCGGATAGCCCGCAGGTCATCGGGTAAAGGATTAATAATTGGCTTGACCTTACTGGGGTTCTGCCTGGGCGGCATTTTAAATCCGGTAAGAGGGCAGACTGTTCCAGGCCCTGTTACAACTGCGGCAACGGTAACTACCTGCCCCGGACAAATAGTAAGTGTCCCCATTACAGTGAGCAATTTTAATGACGTGGGTTCTATAACTCTGACACTCTATTATGATAAAAATGTTATGACGTATTATTCTTTTGATAATACACCCGGTGGTATAACCTTTACACCTGATACTGGATTTCCAGGTCCATGTAACGGAGATGTTTGTG
>DATJQF010000108.1:0-39622 GCA_035505995.1 Bacteroidales bacterium | reverse complement strand
TGGGAACCGGGAAAGCCAGGACCTTCCTCGACCTGGCCACCGCGGTATTCTCCTCCCTGGATCGCGTCCCGGAAATCCGGTTCATCGATACCCCGGCAGATATCCGTGACCGGTACCAGTATTTCACCGAGGCGAATATGCAGAAGCTTCGGGCGGCAGGCTATTCCAGGCCTTTCGTTACGCTGGAGCAAGGCATCGAAGAGTACGTGCAGGGATATCTCCTGGAACGTAATTTTTTCTAAAAAACGATTGACAGCCGAACCGGATTACTTTATCTTTATCCGCCGGTTCTTCTTCTTCTTTTTTTCTTTTGCGGAACATTTGCTTCTGAATCTTTAAGGAAAAATGAAAAAATTTTTTTTGTATTTTTTTTTGTATCAATTGAAAACAATTTTTATTTATATTTGTTTCTGAGATGGACGAGGTTTAACCGGCATTTTTCCCTTCAAAGAAATTCAATCAAATATATTTCCAGTAGCTTGATTTATGCACTTTAACCAAAATCGAAAAAACACATGAAAAAACTGTTACTGTTTTTCACGGCTCTTCTGTTCACCCTGGGTGTCAGTGGTCAGAATGCATCACAGTATGCTTTCGGTCAGAGCACCACAACGTATACCGCAATCAGCGGGGGAACAGCAATTACCCCAACCGGGACTACCTATTTTGATGATTATTCTTATGGCCCTCTGACCATCGGGTTCAACTTTACCTGGAGAGGTACAGTGTATACCCAGTTCGGGCTGAATGAGAACGGATTCATCAGCATGGGAGCCACGGCACCCTCAAGCAGCTATTATTCATTAAGTACAGGAACCACGAATGAAGTGATTGCAGCCTTCAACTATGACCTTTACGGCGTGGTTGCCAATGGGGCTGAGATCCGGTACCAGACGATGGGTTCCGCACCCAACCGTTATCTGGTCGTGCAGTTCAAGAACTATGGATTTTATTCTGCAGGGCTTGCAGACTTCAATTTCCAGATCCAGCTGTACGAAACCACCAATCAGGTGAAAATAGTTTACGGACCTTATGCAGGAACTTCTATAAGCAATACGGTACAAGTCGGGTTAAGAGGAGGTGCCGCCGCAGATTTTAACAATCGCACCACGACTACCAACTGGTCGGCCACTACGGCCGGCGCCACGAATGCAGCAACCTGCTCCTATACCCCGCCGGGGGTTATTCCTCCCAACGGGTTAACCTTTACCTGGACACCACCGCCTCCCTGCGCCACGCCGGGAGCACAGCCCACCGCACTGGTGCTGACCCCCACCACTACCACGGTCAGCGGTTCTTTCACTGCTTCCCCCAGTGCCGATAGCTACCTGGTGGTTCGCAGCCTTAGCAGCAGCCTGGGTGCATCTCCGGTGGACGGGACTGTATATACCGTCGGCGCCACACTGGGCAGCGGAAATGTAGTATCCTGGGGCTCCACCACAACGTTCCTGGCTACGGGGCTTTCTTCATCCACCCTGTATTACTTCTTTGTGTTTGCAGCCAACAACTCATGCGTTGGAACACCTCCTCTCTATCTTGCAACCAGCCCCCTGACCGGAAGCACGACCACGTTAACGCCAACTCCACGCTGCGGCAATTATACTGTGGGTCCGACAGGTGCCTATCCATCTCTGACAGCCGCATTTGCAGACCTGGCTTCGAACGGAGTGACCTGTGCGGTGAACCTCCAACTGCAGTCGACCTATGTCTCAACGGTTGAAACCTTCCCCATCACGGCGACGGCCATCCCCGGTACGAGTGCAGTGAACAAGGTGACAGTGTACCCCCTGGCTGCCGGCACAACGATCACAAGTAACAACACCACTTCGACGTTATCACTGAGTGGGGTGAAATATCTCACCATCGACGGGCGGGTCAATGCGACCGGCTCGACGCCCAACCTCGTGCTGGATAACACGGGAGCCGGCGCTTCCGTTATGCTCCTGGAAGGAGCTCAGTACAATACCGTTCAGTATTGCGTCGTAACGAATATCAATGCAGGAGCGTATGGATCCATCCATTTTGGTGGTACTTCCGGGGTGAACGGAAATTCATACAACGTGATCGATCATAACGATATCAAGGATGGGGCGACCACCCCGCTTTTTGCGATTGCCTCTAACGGGAATGCAGCCCAATATTCCGCATACAACCTGAATAATACCATCTCGAACAACAATATCCACGACTTCTATCTCTCAGGTAACAACCCGATCGGGGTCTATATTGCAGCGGGCAGTAGTGCCTGGACAATTACCGGCAACAGCTTCTACCAGACTGTGCCCAGGAGCCCGACGGTAGCGGTAGGATACAACGTCATCCTGATCGTACCCGGTGATGGCTATACCGTCACTAACAACTATATTGGAGGTTCCGCTCCGCTTTGCGGGGGAACTCCATGGACCCTTAACGGGAATGGCACACCTCCGACCATCGCCAACTTCATCTACTCGATCCGGTTCCAGACCAGTGTCCTGTCATTGAATCCGAATATTGTCACAGGGAACACTGTCGCAAACATTGCCCTGTACACGAATCCTACAGCTGCTTCCATCTTTTTCACCGGTTTCATAGGTGTTGCCGGCATCCTCAACCTTAACAACAACACAGTGGGTGCAGCAACAGGTACGGGATCTATTTCCATCACCGTCGGGAACGGTTCTTATGCGGCTTTTTTTGAAGGGCTCGACTTCCGCGGGATCCAGGGAACCGTTAATAACAATACCGTAGGTGCAATCACCATGCAGGGTGTTGCCGGTTCCGCCTCTACCTATCTCCAGACCTTCCGGGCAATCGGGGTAACGCCGTCTGTGCAAAACGGAAATGTCCAGGTTCAGAACAACCTCGTCGGCAGCCTCACAACAGCATCCAGTCTGCAGGCACCTGCTCAGTCGAATCCCTATATGGCATTCCAGGGACTTGTCATCAGCGCAACCGGAGCAGGAACCATGACCGTGAATTCAAATACCTGTGCGAACTGGACCAATTTGAATACCGGGATCAGCTCTTACAATCTGGGAATTTACAATTTAGGTTCCATGATCCCATCAGTCATCACCAGCAATACTGTCCGTGATTTCTCGATTGCGTCCCTGAACACTACACTAGCTGGTCTTTCGTCCAACGTCGGGATCTTTTCTTCCAATTCCCAGTTTGGCAATATCATTCGCGGCAACCAGATCTACAACCTGTCGAACACCAGTGCGGGTGCGGCCGTTGCAGAGCACGGGATTTACCTTGCCAATACGGCCGGTTCGGTTGTTTGTGAGAAGAATTTCATCCACAGCTTCTCCCTGAGCTCCGGAATGGCAACCGCTCTCATGACCGGAATGTATCTTAATACCTCCGGTGCATACGGGACATACAAAAACAACATGATCCGACTTGGGATCAACAGCGCCGGCACATCGATGGGTGACAATGCACAGATTATCGGGATATATGAATTTGGGGCTACCCGCGACAGTATCCTGAACAACAGTGTATATATTGGCGGGACCGTCTCCGCGGGCACCACCGGAAATACCTATGCCTTCAACAGCACCATCACCACCCTGAGAACCGTGCTTGATAACATTTTCTTCAATGCACGCAGCGGCGGAACGACCGGACAGCATTATGCGATCGGGGAAGGCGGTACGACCATGTTCCCGTTCGGATTGAACAGCAATTACAACCTGCTTCTCTCCAACGGAGCAGTGGGCAGCATGTTTGGCCGTTATAACGCGCTTGACGTTGCGTCCATCGGAGCCTGGAGGGTTGCCACCGGTAACGATCTTGCCAGCGGTTCCGGCGATCCTAACTTTGTAGCACCTACCGGTACTTCTGCTACGGTGAACCTGCATGTCCAGAGCCCGACACCCATCGAAGCCTCGGGTATCGCCCTGACCAACGTTTCTGATGATTTTGATGCACAGACACGCAGCACACTGACGCCCCCGGATGTTGGTGCCGATGCAGGGAACTTTACACTGTCTGCCGACGTTTTCCCACCGTATATTACCTATACAGCTCTCGGGAATGGTCCTGTTGCGGGTACCCGTACGCTGACAGGCTGGGCAACGATCACGGATAATGTCGGCGTCTCAACCGGCGCCAGTTTGCCGAGAATATATTACAAGAAGTCGACCGACGCCAATGCCTTTGTCGGTAATACATCAGCCAACAACGGATGGAAATATGTATTGGCAAGTAACTCCAGCACGCCATTCAGCTTCACGATCGATTATTCCTTGCTGCAGGCTCCTGTCGCAGCCGGTGATATCATTCAGTACTTTGTCGTTGCACAGGATGCGGCCAATAACCTGGGAGCCATGTACCCGGGCGCCGGTGCCAGCGGCAACCCGCCGGTACAGAATATCAACCTCGCCCCCACCACGGTTCAGAGCTATACGATCGTTGCCAGCGTTCCCACGACCATCACTGTTCCGGGAACCTATGCAACACTGACCGGAGCCGGTGGCGCGTTTGATATGATCAACCAGGGCGTCATCACCGGAAATACCACGATCAATATTACCGCCGATCTCACTGAACCCGGAACGGTTGGTTTGAACCAGTTCTCCGAAGAACCGCCGAATTCGAACTTTACCCTGACGATCAAACCGGATGCCTCCACGCTCCGGACGATCAGTGGTACTGCGACGCTCGCGGCCGGAACCGGTCTGATCCGCTTCCTGGGAGCCGATCGTGTTACGATTGACGGACAGTCAGGAAAATATCTGACCTGGCGCTTTACCAATGCCACTGCAAGTGGAACCGGTCCAACGATCCAGTACAAGGACGGAGCGATCAATGATGTGCTGACGAATTGCACGATCGAAAATAACGGCACAACGAGTACCAATGGCGTGGTCAATATTTCCAATACAGCCGGTGTCAATGCCTTTAATTCGGTAACGATCTCCAACAATAACATCGGGGATGCCGTGGCCGGCACTGTGGGCAGACCATACACCTCCATCTATTCGGCAACAAACCTCAACACGCTGACGATCACAGGCAATAATATTTACAACTTCAGCAATTACGGGGTTTATCTGAACGCAGTAAACGACGGGGCGACCATAACAGGAAACAGTTTCTATTACAACAACGCAACGGTTCCCTCTGCAACTCAATATTGCATCTATGTCACTGGAAATACAGGCCATACCATCACCGGCAACTTCCTTGGTGGATCAGCCGCGAACTGCGGCGGAGCGGCATGGACAACGACCACCACATGGGAAGGTATTTATTGTATACCCTCCACTGCACAGGCCGTAACCAACATCAACAATAACACGCTCCAGAATATCATCCTGAATACCGGTGGTACCTTCTATGGCATCTATGCCGGAACCGGCCTGTTCAACGTGAATAACAACACGATAGGACATCCGACAACACTCAACTCAGTCCAGGTCGCCGGTGGTGGTTATATTTACGCGATCTACCTGTATGGCACAGCCCTCTACCCGAATAACGTCCAGGGCAATATCATCGCGGGATTAACCGGGACAACCGTCAACAGTGCACTCTATACCTATGGAATCTATATCAGCAGCACCAACAACGGTCTGTACAACATCGGAACCGTCGCCGGGAATGTGATCGGCAGCAATACGATCGCCAATTCTATTGTCATGGCAGATAACACCTCGAATAATTATGGTATCATCAACTATTCGACCAACAATCTGACCAATATCGAAAATAACATCATCGCGAACTGGCAGTTTACGGCGACCTCAGGATCACCTAATTTCAACGGCATCCGCTCCTATGCAGGAAATCTCAGGAAGAATAAAATCTTCAATGTCTCTGTGACGACCGCAACCATAACTCCCATACTGTATGGAATTTACAACTATGGTGTTGCGGGTGGGACCGGCGAGTTCTCCAACAACTTCATATCCCTCAACGGGGCCGGAGCAACGGACCCGACAATTTATGGAATCTACGACTATGACGCGGCTGTCACGACCTGTAACTACCGGTATTACTTCAACTCGGTTTCCGTCAATGGTCCGGCTACGGGTGTAGCATCCACGTATGCCTATTACCGGGCTTATGCCTCGACGATCACGATGAACAATAACATTTTCTCAAATACCCGTGCAGCGGGTGGAACCGGGAAGCATTATGGAGCATATATCGCTTCAACGGGCTCACTGAACTCCAACTACAACGACATTTATTCTACCGCCGGATATGTGGGCTATTACAACGCTGCCGATGTACTTTCTTTTGCCGCATGGAAAGCTGCAACCCTTGGTGATGCGAATTCCGTAAACGCGGATCCGCAGTTTGTCTCGGCATCGGATCTCCATACGGTCAAACCGGAGCTGAACAATGCGGGTATTACCATTCCGGGGATCACGACCGACTTCTCGGGTGCGGCCCGCGGCAATCCCCCGGATATGGGATTGTATGAATTCTCGCTCGTACCGGTAATCACCACTACCGCAGCCAATCCGGTAGGCGGAACCACCGCCACCCTGAATGGGCAGGCACAGCCGAACGGGGAAATCACCACCGTTTCGTTTGAGTACGGTCTGACCGTCGCTTACGGAACCCCCCAGGCAGGTTCTCCCTCCCCGCTTTCAGGAGCGACCTTGCAAAATTTCAGCGGCAATATCAGCGGCCTGACACCGGTGACACTGTATCATTTCCGCGCCAAGGGAGTGGCTAATGCCATCACCTATAACGGCCTGGATATGACCTTTACCACCGCAGCCATCCCGCCGACCGTCGTGACCAATCCGGCTACTGCGATTGCATCCACAGGAGCCACACTCAACGGAACCGTAACGGCTAACAATTCTTCCACCACGGTGACCTTCGAGTATGGGCTGACTGCAGCGTATGGATCGACCATCAACGCGGTTCCGCTTACGGTCAATGGCATGGTTGCCACGGCAGTGGCCGCTAATGTGACCGGATTGCTGCCCTGCACGCTGTATCACTTCCGGGTGAAAGGCGTGAACGTTGCAGGTACCAGCAATGGCGGAGACCTTACGTTCACCACCCTTCCCGGTGCGCCGACTGCATCGACACAGGCAGCCACGGGAGTGGGCAGCAACAATGCAACACTGAACGGTCTGGTCACCTCCAACTGCGCTTCCACTACGGTCACGTTCAATTACGGACTTACTCCCGCCTATGGCAACACGGTGCCCGGTGTACCGAGCCCATTCGATAACGGCACTACCCCGGTAGCAGTCAGCGCCAGCCTTACGGGACTTCTCGTCGGGAGCACTTACCACTTCCAGGTGTGCGGCACGAACGCCAATGGCACGAATTGCGGCACCGATATGACCTTTACGACGGGCTGCCCGGTACCGGGCGACGCCGGTCCGATCACCGGTCCGATCAGTGTTTGCAAGTCCCATTGCAATTATATTTACTCGGTGGCCCCCATTACCAACGCCATCTCCTACATCTGGACCCTGCCTCCGGGCGGATCGATCACGGCCGGCGCGGGCAGCACCACGATCTCGGTGTGCTTCAGCGGGGCAGCCACTTCCGGTAATGTAACGGTGGCCGGTTCCAGCGGTTGTGCAACAGGCGTTCCTTCTTCGCTTCCCATCACCGTGAACAATATACCTGCTCCGACCATTGCAGGTCCGGCGAACGGATGTACCGGCTCTCAGGCCGTATACACCACCCAGGCTGGATTCGCCAACTATGTGTGGACGGTCTCGGCAGGTGGCTCGATGGTAACCGGGAACGGCACGAACACCCTGACGGTGATGTGGAACACCGCAGGTGCGCAGAACGTGAGCGTGAATTATACGAACGCCCAGGGCTGCGACGCTGCGGCTCCCACGGTTTACCCGGTCACGGTGAACAATGCACCGGTCCCGACCATCTCCGGTCTGACCAGCATGTGCGTGAATTCCGGGTATTATAACTATACCACGGAAGCCGGCATGAGCAACTATATCTGGACCGTTTCCCCCGGTGGTATGATCACCTTCGGCGGAAATACTTACCAGGCGCAGGTGGAATGGATCGCTCCGGGTCCGCAGTGGATCAGCGTGAACTATAATAACGCGAACGGATGCGCCGCTCCCACCCCGACCGTGCTCAACGTGAACGTGCAGGATATTCCGGCTCCGGCGGGTAATATCACCGGCACCAGCACAGTATGCGGCGGCGGAACGGGCAGCTACTCGGTGGATCCGATCCTCAATGCGCTCACTTACGTGTGGACCCTGCCGGCAGGCGCCAATATCACCGGCGGCGCGGGCACCAATTCCATCACGGTGACCTTCGATGCAAATGCTTCGTCGGGAGACGTGACCGTTTACGGGAATAACCTCTGCGGGAACGGAACCGTTTCACCCGCCTTCCCGATCACGGTATCCCCGTTGCCCGACCAGGCCGGCCCGATCACCGGTCAGGCTGCCGTGTGCGACGGCGACCAGGGAATCGTTTACTCGGTGGCCCCGATAGCCAATGCCACCGGTTACGTCTGGCCGTTACCGGGCGGTGTGACCATCGTTGACGGTTACAATACCAACGTGATCACGGTTAATTTTGCACCCGGGACCCTATCAGGCGACTTCATGGTGTATGGCACCAATGCCTGCGGCTACGGCGATCCTTCACCCGACTTCTACGTTACGGTGAACCCGATCCCGCCGAAACCGGTCATCACGCTGAACGGCTATGTCCTGAGCAGCGACGCTCCGTCCGGGAACCAGTGGTATAAGGACGATGTCCTTCAGGTCGGCGCCACGGGCCAGACCCTCGATGCCACCACCACCGGTTCCGGCTGGTACTACGATGTGGTAACCTCGCTGGGATGCGCCTCGCCGCAATCCGACAGTCTGTATGTCCTGATTACCGGATTACCGGAGCTGCCGGGAAGCCATATCGTCATTTACCCGGTACCCAACGACGGTCACTTCACGATCTCAATCAGTAACCAGGTCACCACCTCCTACAAACTGGAGATTTACAACGCGATCGGAATGATGGTCTATTCCGATAACAACATGGTGGTGAATCGCAGCCTGGACAAGAAGATCGACCTCAGTACTGCTTCCGACGGTGTCTATACGGTCATCCTGAAAGATAATTCCAACCGGGTGATCCGTACGATACTGATCAATAAATGATCGTAGCCTCCGGGTAGCGGGATTACTTCCGCCCGTAAGCTATGAAACTGTCAGAACCCTGCCGGCAACGGCGGGGTTCTGCATTTCAGGGGGAAGGGATCGCGAAAAGAAATCCGCCCTGCATCCCTTCTCTTTTCTATATTTGCAGAACCCCCTGAAATAAGGGCTCACGGGATGAAAAAGGTTTTATCCGCCTGCCTGTTCCTCCTGCCGCTGATCTCCGCGGCCCAGTATTACAGTACCGGGCAGGATCCCGCTTCGTTGCACTGGAGACAGATCAAAACCCCTGCCTTCCGGCTGATCTACCCGGAATCCTTCGGGAACAGCTCGCAATATTTTGCCAATATCCTGAACCTGCTGCCGGATGCCGAGACCAAGACCCTGCATTCGAAAGTGCCCCGGATCCCGGTGATCCTTCATACCCAGTCCGCTCAATCCAACGGGGTGACCGTCTGGGCTCCCAAGAGGATCGAGTTATACCCGTGTCCTCCCCAGACCCTCTACCCGGAAGAATGGCTCGAGCAGCTCAGCATCCACGAATACCGGCATGCGGTCCAGATCAGCAAGCTGAACCGGGGCTTCACCAAGGCGCTGTATTGTATTTTCGGGGAGCAGGCCACCGGGGCGGTGCTCGGGCTGTTCATCCCGCCATGGTTCATGGAAGGCGATGCCGTTTGCACGGAGACCGCACTCACCAACTCCGGAAGAGGGCGGACCTACGCCTTTGAGAATATTTTACGGGCCCAGCTCCTGGAAAAAAGGATTTACCGCTACGATAAAGCCGTGCTGGGGTCCTACCGCACCTTTATCCCCGACCAGTACGAGCTGGGCTACCCGCTGGTAGCGGAAACCCGGAAGGTGTACGGTCCGCAGGTATGGAATACCCCCCTCGACCGTTCCGCGAAGCTCCCGTTCATGGTCGTACCGTTCTCATCGGGGATCCACCATGAAACGGGCCTTACCAAGACAAAGCTCTACCGGAAAATGCTGGAGGATCTGCAAACGGAATGGCGGAAACAGGATGATTCGACCCGGCTCACCGGGTATGCCCCGGTTACCCGGAGGAATCCCCGGAATTTCAGCAATTATCAGAACCCTATCCTGCTGAATGATACCCTGGTCGTTTCCCAGAAACAGAGTATGGATGACCCGGATCGACTGGTCAGTGTTAACCGGAGGACCGGACGGGAGAAGAACCTGCTGACGCTGGGTCCGTCCTCCGAGGAATCGCTGAGCACCGGCGGGAACTATGCAGCCTGGACCGAATTTCGCTCCCATCCGCGCTGGCAGAATAAGAGCTATTCCGTGATCCGGATCTATGATGCCGGGGCCCGGAAAGCCTTCAACCTCACCCACAGAAGCCGGTACTTTGCTCCTGCCCTGTCTCCCGACGGCAGCCGGGTAGCGGCAGTTTTCCTGGATCCGGAAAACAGGTGTTCCATCGACATCCTGGAAGTGCCCGGCGGCCGGCTGCTCCGGAGGAACACCCTGGCAAGGAACCAAATGGCCCTTCTGCCGAACTGGTCGCCCGACGGAAAGGAACTGGTGATGACGGTGTTAACGGAAAAAGGAAAAACCCTGGCGGCGATGGATCCGGAAAGCGGGCGGCTCACCGGGTATCTTCCTTCCGGTTTCACGGAAATATTCGGGACATCTTATTTTCACGACCACCATATTTTCTTTTCAGCCGATTATTCCGGGATCGAAAATCTATACGCCCTCGATACCCTTACCGGCAGGGTATTTCAGGTGACCTCTGCGCGGTTCTCGGCCACTGATCCCGATTTCACTTCCTCGATGGATACCCTGGTCTATTCGGACTACACCTCCGACGGGATGATGATCGTGCAGGCACCTATTGATACCGCGGCCTGGATCCCCCTGGAACAGGTGAAGAACTATAATACCGGACTGGCCGATACCCTGGCCGCCCAGGAAAAACTGAATCTGCAGGATACGATCCTGAAAAAGAACCTGTATCGTTTGTACTCCGATTCCCTTTCCGTGCCGGGTTCGGATCCTGCCGGTTCCATTGCATTCCCGACCCGGAAGTATTCGAAGATCCTTAACCTGTTCAACCCGCATAGCTGGGCCCCCGCTTCATTCGACCTGAACAATCTCACGCTCCACCCCGGGGTGATGGTGCTGATGCAAAACGCATTGAGCACTACTTTCGCGAGCGCAGGTTTTGATTATAATGTCAACGAGGAGACCGGAAAATTCTTTGCCAACCTGTCCTACCAGGGGCTGTACCCGGTTTTTGATCTGTCGTTCAGTATCGGGAACCGTGCAGGATATACGATCATCGAACCGGACCATGAGCAGGTCCGGTTTACCTGGCAGGAATTGAATTTTTCTGCCGCCGTCAGCATTCCCTGGGATTTCAGCACCGGCAAATACTACCGTACCCTGAGCCCCTCCTTCGGGACCTCCCTCATCCAGGTAAATCACCTGGCTTCCACGCCCGAGAATTTCACCAGCGGGCTGATCGAATCGCTCGATTACCGGCTGTCGTTCGCACAATATTTCCGACAGGCGGTCCGGGACATCTACCCGCGATGGGGACAGGCGCTGAACTTTACTTTCCGGAACACTCCGTTCTCCAAAAACAACCTGGGCTCCATCCTGGAGACCGATCTGACCCTGTATTTTCCGGGATTATTCCGCCATCACAGCCTGTGGATGTACGGCGGATACCAGTACCTTTATGAACCTTCCGTCAGCAATTACCGCTTCGCAGACCTGATCAATTATCCCCGGGGATACAGCGACCTCAGGAATCAGTCGGTTTATTCGCTTATGTTCAATTATATGCTGCCATTGTTCAGTCCTGATTGGAGTGTCGGGTCTGTTTTATATTTCAAGCGTTTTAAGCTGAATCTCTTTTTTGACTATGCCGAGGGCTTCAATCAGGATGCGCTCAATGTTTATCAGTCTGCGGGCGCCGAGCTCACCACCGACGTGCATCTCCTGAGGTTCCTGTATCCGTTCGAGCTGGGGTTGCGGACGATCTACCTTCCCCGGACGAATTCCTGGGAGTTCCAGTTCCTGTATGCGATCCGGTATTAAATAATAGCCCCCTCTCCGTGTGGAGAGGGGGAAGGGGGGTGAGGCTAATACCCGAAGATCTCCTCCAGCGACAACGCCTTTACCGGTCCGTATTTCTCCAGCGATTTCATATCGAGCTTATCGCTCTTCCCGAGCACCATGATGGTGAAGTTCCGGTTTTTCACGTAGGTTCCGGCGAAGCCTTTGAGGTCGTCGAAGGTCATCGAAGGAACTTTTGTATACACATCCTTGCGGATATCATGGTTCAGCCCGAAACGCTCCGACATCAGGTAGTTGAACAGCACCTGGGATTTGGTGATCCTTTCGGTGCGGATCTTATTGAGGATCGCATCTTTGGCCGCGCTGAGCGCCTTGTCGCTCTCCGGCATGTTGTTGAACAGCCCCATCATGGCCGACATCGCTTCCGGAAGCTTATCGGCCTGCGTCCCGATATAGGAGAACAGGTAGTAATGCTGCATCGGCCACTGCGGCGCCCGGTATCCCGCGTAGGCGCTGTAGGCCAGGCCTTTGGCTTCCCGGATCTCCTGGAACACGATATTGTTCATCCCTCCGCCGAAATATTCGTTGAACAGGCGGATCACCGGGACCATCTCCGGTTTGTAGGTATCGCCCCTGGAAAGCATCACGATCTCCGCCTGCTTCATATCATAGTTGACCGTATAAACTCCGGAGGTAAGGGTGGCCGGCTGCTCAAATACGCGCGCTGGAGGCAGGAGCTTCAGGACCTGCGGCACCTTATGCTCCTTGTTCAGCACCGAGACTACGGAAGTGGCCTTGTCGGGTCCGTAATAAAGGATCATGTGGCGGTAGGAGGTCAGGACATGAATGAGATTGACCAGCCCCTGGGGGTCCATCTTCTTCATCGTATCGAGCGGATAGATGTTCGTGAACGGCGAGGTGCCGCCGTAAATGCCATAATTGTACATGGCGCTCCAGAGGATGTCGCTCTTCGACAGCTTGGCGTCGCTGCGCTTTTTACCGATATCGGAGACCATGTTGCCCCAGGCCGGCACCTGGACCTGGGCATCCGCGAGCAGTTCCTCGAACAGGTTGATCCCTTTGTTCATATTCTCGCTCAGGCCGGTCAGCGAAACCCAGACCTCCGATTCCGAGCTGGAAACGTCGAACGAGCAGCCGAGCTTGTAGAATTCCTGCTGGACCTGGCTGGGGGTGAATTTCGAGGTTCCCAGGTACTGCAGGTAATCCAGGGCGAGACCAACCTGCTTGAGGTTGTTGGTCCCCATCCTGAAATAGTAATACAGGGAAAAGAGCTTGTTTTCCTGGTTATTCGTATATACCAGGTCGATATTCGTATTCACCTTGAATTTCTGGATATCCTTTGTGTAGTCGATAAATACCGGCTCGATGTCGCGGGTCGGTTCCGCCACGATCTTCTTCAGGAAGGCGGATTCCGATTCGCGGTCCACCTTCAGCGGGGTGATCTGCGGCTTGACCACCTTTTTCACCGTGGTATCCGTTCCGGTCAGCTTGTTGACCATCACAAAATTTTTCGTGAAATACTTATTGGCAAAGTCGATGATATCCTGTTTCTTGAGTTTCGACATCCTTTCGGTATAGGTCACGTCTTCCTTCCTCGGGATATCGCGGATATATTCATCCACCATAGAGAATACGCGGCCCTGGTTGGAGCCGTTCGACCGGATCTCGTTCAGCTTGATATCGTTGATGACGGCCGGAAGCAGCCAGTCGGGGAATTTCCCCTCTTTGACGGAATCGATCTGCGCCAGCAGCAGGCGCGAAACGTATCCCAGCGTTTGCCCTTCCTTGGGCTTGCCGCTCAGCATCTCCACCGAATAATCCTTCAGCTCCCAGTCCTGGGCGTTGGCCTCCAGCACCTGCTGGGCCTGGTTCAGGTTGAGGTCGATCAGGCCGGCGGTCTTATTGTACAGGATCTTGTTGAACACCGGAAGCAGATCCGCCTCCGGGGTGTTCGCACCCGGCAGCCGGTAGCCGATGGTCACGGATTCCGCATCAGGGCCCACCACATCCACATTCACCACCGAGCGGATCGGGTCCTCCATGGCCGGAACATAAGCCGTGACGGGCCGGGAAGGCAGTTGTCCGAAGGTTGAGTCGATCTGCCGGATCATCCTATCAGGATCAAAATCCCCCGACATGACGATCGCCATGTTGTTGGGCACATAGCGGTCGTGATAATACTGCTTGATCGATTTCAGCGACGGGTTCTTCAGGTGCTCGATGGTGCCGATCGTAGTCTGCGTGCCGTACGTGTTCTTTTTGAACAGGTTGGCGAACAGCGCTTCAAATACCTTTTCGTCGTCGTTGTCGAGGCTGATGTTCTTTTCCTCATATACCGCTTCCAGCTCGGTGTGGAAGAGCCGGAAGACCGGGTCCTTAAAGCGGTCGTATTCGATATCGAGCCACTGGTGGGTCTTGTTGGAAGGGATATCGTTGACAAAAACGGTCTCCTCGAACGAAGTGAAGGCGTTGGTCCCTTTTCCCCCGATCAGCGAGAGCAGCTTGTCGTATTCATTCGCGATGGCATACTGGGAGGCGATCTGCGAGAGGCTGTCGATCACATGGTAGATGATCCTGCGCTGGAGGGTATCGGTGGTCTGCCGGTAAACCTCGAATTCGTTCTCGATCTGGTCCAGGTAGGGCTTTTCTTTCGCATAGTCCTTGGTCCCGAATTCCTCGGTGCCTTTGAACATCAGATGCTCCAGGTAGTGCGAGAGCCCGGTGTTTTCGTGCGGGTCATTCTTGCTGCCGGTGCGCACTGCGATAGCCGTCTGGATGCGGGGCGCGTCCTTATATACCGAGAGATATACTTTCAGTCCGTTCGAAAGCGTGTAGATCCGGGCTTTGGCAGGGTCACCCGGGACGGAATCATACGGATAGACCTTTTGGGCCTGCAGTACCGATGCGCTCGTGATCAGCAGTACCGACAGGAATACAATCAACTTTTTCATGGAGCTTGGATAATTTGTTAAACTTTCGTGAAATCTTTTTCCGGGAAACGGGCGTTCCCTTTACGGCGTTAATATTACGGATATTTTTTTTAATGGCAATCAACTTTACCCGGTTCCCTTTCTGGTTTATCTGAAAAAAATAATTACATTTGACGCTCCTATTTCGTTCGTAAATTCCATCTTTATCATATCAAAAATTCATTTAAAGTCAAAAAAGGAGGTTAACATTATGGACAACAAAAAAGCGGACCTTGCAGGACCCGGCATCGGGAACTATGCGGACGTTGAGAAAATTCTGCCGTCAGATTACAATTCATTGCTGGATCCGAAGGAAACACAGCTTGCACTGACAGCTGCCAAGCAGTACATTGAAGAACACCTGTCGAAAGAACTGAACCTGATCCGGGTGGAATGCCCCCTGATCGTGGATGTCGAAAGCGGTGTGAACGATTACCTGGACCGCGACGGGTCGCGTACCCCGATCCAGTTCCACATCAACAACGACTACAACCAGAACCCGATCGAAGCCCAGGTCGTGCAGGCAGCTACCAAATGGAAGAGAATGGCCCTGAAACAGTTCGGGATGAAAGTGGGAGAAGGATTATATACGGACATGCGCGCCGTGCGGAAAGACTACTTCCTCGATCATGACCACAGTGCCTACGTCGACCAGTGGGACTGGGAACGGGTGATCACCGCCGACCAGCGCAACCTGCAGTTCCTCACCGAAGTGGTGAAGAAGATCTGGAAGGTCCTGAAGGGAGCCGAAGAGCATACCCAGAAACTCTTCCCGAAACTGAAGACGAACAAATATCCCAACCTGCCGGATGATATCAAGTTCCTGCACGCGGAAGAGATCCTGGATATGTTCCCGACCCTGCCCCGCAAGCAGCGCGAAACGGCCATCCTCCAGAAATTCCCGGCCGTGTTCATCTATGGCATCGGCTGGACGCTGAATGACGGCTACCCGCATGAAATGAGGGCGGCGGATTACGACGACTGGGTCACCCCGACGGTTTCGGCCGACGGAAAACCCATGCACGGCCTCAATGGCGACATCCTCGTATGGAACCATGTGACCAAGCGCCGTCATGAGCTCACTTCCATGGGCGTCCGGGTAAACGCGGAAACCCTCAGGCAGCAGCTCGAGATCACCAAGCAGCTCGACTTCCTGAATTTCCCCTATCACAAGGCGATCATCAACAACGAGATCCCGCTGAGTATCGGCGGTGGCATCGGGCAGTCAAGGACCTACATGTACCTGCTCAAGAAAGCCCATCTCGGAGAATGCAGCGTGACCGTATGGCCGAAGATCCTCCGCGATATGTGCGCCAAGAAGCATATTCACGTTCTACAGTAGAAAGCGGGAAGTTTATAAAGTTTGTAAAGTTTATAAAGTTCATAAAGTTAGAACGGGACGTTTATGAGAGAAAGAAGAGGGGGCCGGAAGGCTCCCTTTTTTTATTGCTGACAATCGTGTAATTTTGAGGATCGTCATGAGAGCTTTCCTTCATCATCCGGTTCAAAGTCCGTCCTTCGTTGATCCTTATTCGATTGTTCTTTTAATTTTTCTATCCTCTCTCCTCTTTCCCCGGTCTTCTTTTTCCCAGGAAACGACCCGGATCGTGCTGGAGAGAGCCAATTCCTGGGAATATAACAAGGAGATCGGCCCCCATATCCAGCGCATCATCGGGGATGTCGTCTTCCGCCACGATACGGCCCTTCTCTTTTGCGACAGCGCCTACCTCGATGAGCAGGAGAACACCGTGCGGGCTTTCGGGCACGTGCACGTGAAGAACAGCGACACGCTCAACCTGTACGGGGATTCTCTTTTCTACGACGGAAACACCAAGGTCGCGCGCATCCGCAGCAACGTGATCCTCCGCGACAGCGAAACCACCCTGACTACCGACACGCTCGTCTTCGACCGGAAAACGCATATTGCCAGCTACGATTACTGGGGAAAGATCGTGAACGGGAAGAACGTGCTGGTGAGCAAGCACGGATATTATTACACCGACCGCAAGCAATTCTTCTATAAGGAAAAGGTGGTGCTGATGAACCCGGAATACATCATGCGATCCGATACCCTGATGTACCAGACGGTCACCGAGATCTCCTACTTCTTCGGTCCCTCCACCATCCGCAGCAGCGAGGATTCCATCTATTGCGAGAACGGCTGGTACGATACCCGGAACGATATCGCCCGGTTCAGCAGGCATGCCAGGATCTTCCACAACGACCAGTGGCTGGCCGGCGACAGCATCTACTATGAGAAACATACCGGGTTCGGACAGGTTTTCCGGCACGCCCTGCTGGTGGATACGGTCAGGAACATGGTCCTGGAAGGCAATTACGGAGAGATCCGGAGGCAGGAGGGACGGGCGTTCATGACCGACAGCGCCGTGGCAGTGATCATCGACAAGAAAGATTCCCTCTTCCTTCATTCGGATACGATCCATGCCACCTTCGACAGTAAAAAAGAGGAGCAGAATATCAAAAACATATTTTGCTACTATAAGGTGAAGTTCTTCCGCAGCGATCTCCAGGGCATGTGCGATTCACTGGTGTATCACGGGGCCGATTCGGCAATGATCATGTATCACGACCCGGTCCTCTGGTCGGAGAAGAACCAGATCACCGGGGATTCCGTCCGGATGACGATGCGAAAGGGCGAGGCCGACAGCATGGTGATCTACAATACCGCGTTCATCATCTCGCAGGACGATACCGACAAATTCGACCAGATCAAGGGCCGGGATATGATCGGGTATTTCCGCCATAACGAGATCTACAAGATCCGGGTGCTGGGCAACTCCGAAACGCTTTATTATGCCCGGGAAGAAGACAGATCCCTGATCGGGATCAACAAGGCCGTCGCCAGCGATATGCTGATCTACCTGGAGGACGGGAAGATCAGCACCATTACCTATATCACCAAGCCGGTCGCCACGCTCTACCCTGAGAAGGACATCTCACCCTATGATCTGAAACTGAAAGGCTTTGTGTGGATTGAAGGGAAGCGGCCGTTGACGAAGTCCGGGATCTTTCACTAGAACACCGAAACCTTCACGTATTTCTTCGGATTTGCCTTGATATCTTCCAGCAGGAGATTGAGGTCGCGGGCGGCCTTGGTCACTTCCTTGTAAAGCGAGGTATCGTTCACCAGCATCCCCAGCGTGCCCTGACCGCCGTTGATCTTCTGCAGCACCTGGTCGAGATCGCTTACGGCTTTGTTCACCTTGTTCAGTGTCAGCGGGACATTGGACCGTGCCAGGGAGTCGCTGACCGCCGATAAATTATCCAGGATATTGTTGATTTTCCCGTTGTTCTGCTTCAGGTTCGTGCTGATCGATTCGATATTGATGATGATGCCCGCCAGGCGGTTCCGCTGCGAGCCAATGAGGGTATCCAGGTTATAGGTCGTGTGTGCCAGGTTCTGCAGGGTCTCCTTGATGTGTTCGATGGCCAACACCAGGTTATCGCGGGTATTCTTGTTCAGGACCTGCTGCACGATGCCGGCGATCGTGTCGATCGAGCTGATCAGGTTCTCTGCTTTATGCTTCAGGGGCAGCAGCTGGCGGTTCACCTCCTCTCCCAGTCCCGCTTCCGTCTCCGCATTCAGCGTATCTCCGTCCCTGAGGTACACCCGGGCATTCCCCAGCACGATCGCCACGGCCTTGGAGCCCATCAGGTCGGAGCTGAAGATCTTGGCGGTCGAGTTCTTCGGGATCGGCAGATCGGTGGTAAGATACAGCTGAACCACGATCTTTCCGGGCTCCTTCTGGGAAAAGAACAACTGCTTGACCTGCCCTACGTTCATCCCGTTGATCGAGACCGGGTTGGATTCGGTCAGACCGTCCACCTTTTCATATACCGCGTAAAACAGGTGCCGGTGGCGGAATATTTCCGTCCCTTTCAGAAACAGGATGCCCCAGATCAGTACCGCCGTGGCAATCACAAACACAACGCCTACCTTAACTTCCCGTGTGATCTTAAAAGCCATATCATTTCGTGTTTTGCAAACTTACGGCAAATTTAATTTCCTTCCGGGTCTATTGTATATTTTTAACATACGGCATCCGTGCCCGTTTCACTTCCCCAGGGCCTTCTGAGCCTCTGTCACCGTGACCCGGGTCTCTCCCACGAATGCCACCACAAAGGCATCCCGGAAACCCTTCTTTTTGACCCGCTCCAGGAGTTTCAGGGCATCGTCCAGCGTGGTTTCGTCCCCGGTGGTGTACTTGTACAATCCCTGGTGCCGGTATACCCTGACATCCTCCAGTCCCGCGAATCTCGCATTATGGATCCCGATATCCGTGGGGGAGGTGGCCACCTGCACACGGAAGGCCACTGCCGGGGCTTTTTTCACCGGGTGCGGGACTTCCTTCCGGATCGTTTCCGGCGGAGGGGGAGTCTGTTTTCTAACCGCGACGGTCTCCGGTACACCGGTTTTTTCCTGCGCCTGTCCCAGCGTCTTGCCGAACCGGAGGACGGCCCGGTAGATGGCGCCGGCAATGAAATCCTGTCCTTTCTCCGACATCAGGAATTTCTCTTCCTCCGGGTTGGAGAGGAATCCTGTTTCCACCAGGACGCTGGGCATGGTGGTCTTGTACAATACCAGGAAACCCGCCTGCCGGACCCCCCGGTCGTTGAGGCCGACGCGGTCCTTCAGCTCATCCTGGATGGTGGCGGCCAGCTCCGTGCTCTGGTCGAGGTAGGCATTCTGGTAAAGGGTGAAAATGATGTACGATTCATCGGAGTTCGGATCAAACCCCTGGTACTTGGCGGAATAATCGGGCTCCATCAGGATGGAGGCGTTCTCCAGCTTGGCGATCTCGAGGTTGGCCTCGCTGCGGTGCAGTCCCATCACATAGGTCTCGGCGCCGTGGAAGGAATGGGAGCCGTTGGCATTGCAATGGATCGAGATGAACAGGTCGGCATGGTTGCGGTTTGCGATCTCAGCCCGCTCATGCAGCTCCACGAATTCATCCCTGCTGCGGGTGTAAATCACTTCCGCCCCCTTCAGGTTATCCTGGATCATTTTCCCCAGCTTAAGGGCGATCGCCAGGGTGATCTTTTTTTCCTGGACCTGGCTTCCGATCGTCCCCGGATCCTTGCCTCCGTGACCGGCATCGATGACGATCCGGGTCAGTGAAGTTTTCTCCTGCGGGTGAACCATGACCGGAACGAAGGCAGCCAGGATCAATGATGCCAGAAAGCCCCGTGAATAGTACATTCCCTGATCCAGTGATTGTTAAAGTATCATAAATTAACAGAGAATCGGAGATTTTTCCTTAGTTTTGAATCGGTAAGCACAGTTGCCCGATCTCTGATTCTGTAAGTACGGTCACTATAACAAAGATAGAACTTTGACGGAAATTTAACCCCGGAGATACGCAAAGAAATTGTTAACGAAATTATCAACAAGGTTTTTACGTATCCTTCCCTGGTTGCTCCTGGCGCTTGTATTACGGCCGGCCGTCGTCCGTTCCCAGGATACTGTTCCGGCAAAAATTCCCGATACGCTCCAGGTCCGGAAGGATACCCTGCACCCGGCTGATTCCCTGGCCAAACCGGTCAAAAAGGAAAAGCTGAAAGCAAAGGTGGATTACCAGTCAACCGATTCCCTCCGCTTCGATATCAAAAATCAGAAAGTCTACCTCTTCAAGGACGCCGAGATCAAGTATCAGGATATCGACATGAAAGCGGCCTACGTGGAAATAGATTTCCCGAAAACCCAGGTATACGCCACATTTATGCCCGACTCGGCCGGGAAAATGCAGGGCAGGCCCGATTTCACCCAGGGGAGCCAGGAGTTCAAATCGAAAGTGATGCGGTATAATTACGATACCAAGGAAGGCTATATCCAGACGGTCATCACCAAGCAGGATGAAGGCTACCTGCACGGCGAGGTGGTGAAAAAGATGGAGAACGACGTGACCTACCTTAAGAACGGCTCTTACACCACCTGCGATAAGGAAGACTACCCCGATTACCAGTTCAAGTTCGGCCGGGGAAAGGTGATCCCCGGCAAAAAGGTGATCACCGGTCCTGCTTATATGGAGATCGGGGGCTCCCCTACCCCGCTGATCATCCCCTTCGGATATTTCCCGAACAAATCCGGACATCGCTCCGGGATCGTGCTCCCGACTTACGGGGAATCTCCCAACCGGGGGTTTTACCTGCAACAGGGAGGCTATTACTGGTGGATCAACGATTACATGGACCTGAAACTGGTGGGCGACATCTATTCGCACGGCAGCTGGGCCGTCACTCCCACCTTCCGGTATGCCTACCGGTACCATTTCAGCGGGTACCTGAGCCTGGGCTACAGCCTGAACCGGATCGGGTACGCGGATGCCCCCGGGTTCAGCAAAAAAAAGGATTTCCAGATCCGGTGGGTGCATACCCAGGATTCCAAGGCCAGGCCCCACAGCACCTTTTCGGCCAATGTCAATATCCTGAGCAGCACCTATAACCAGAACAACCTTTCGACCAGCGCGGAGGCGTACCTCTCCAACACGTACCAGTCGAGCGTGAACTATTCCACCAACTGGAACGACCTGCTCTTTTTCACCCTGAACCTGAACCATAGCCAGAACACCCTGAACAAGACGGTCAGCCTTACACTGCCGGAGATCACGTTTTATATCAACCAGGTGTACCCTTTCCGCAAAAAGGTCCATACCGGGAAAATGCACTGGTGGGAAAACATCAGCACCAAGTACACCCTGGAGGCAAAAAACACCTACAACACCATTGATTCCCTTCTGTTCAAGCCGGGATGGCAGAATCAAATGAGCAACGGGATACGCCATACCGTTCCCATTTCCGGTACTTTCAGGATCCTGAAATATTTCAACTGGACCAATGCCATCAACATGACCGACCGGATGTACATCCAGACGATCCGCAAGGAATATATCCCCGGCTCGGTGGCAGGGAAAGATACCCTGGTCACGGATACGGTTTATGGATTCCGGAATGCCTTTGATGCGAATTTCGCCACGTCCATCAATACCCGGATCTACGGCATGTTCCAGTTCAAGAAAGGGCCGGTCCTCGCGATCCGGCACATGATGGTGCCGTCAGTAGCGTTCTCCTACACTCCCAACTGGGGGTCCCCCTCCCTCGGGTACTGGAAATACATCGACAACGACACGAACAAGGTGAATCCGCAGAAATACACGATCTTCCAGAACGGCATCTACGGGGCGCCTCCTCCGCAAAAAGCGGGACTGATCAGCTTTGCCCTGAGCAATAACCTGGAAATGAAGGTCCGCGACCGGAAGGATACCGTGACCGGTACCCGGAAAATAAAGCTGATCGAGGATTTTACGATCCGTGCCTCGTACGACATGGCGAGAGACTCCCTGCGATGGTCGCCCGTCACCCTATCCGGCTACACGACCCTGTTCAAGTACCTCCGGATCACCTATGGCAGTACCTGGGACCCGTATGCCCGCGATTCGTCGGGGAACCGGATCAACCAGTCGGAACTGAGCGTGAATCACCGGCTCTTCCGGCTGGACAATACCACCTGGACCGTGGGATTGAATTACAGCCTGTCATCGGAGAAAGTCAAGAAGACAAAACCCACGGAAAAGGGAACGGCGGCGGAGAGGTCGGACATCGAGGAATTCTATGATTATTATATCGATTTCGATATACCCTGGAGCTTTTCGATCGGGTACAATTTCACCTATACCAAGGACTGGAATGCCGAATTTACCAAAAGGGTCCCCACCATCGTGCAGACCCTGAACCTGAGCGGGCAGCTGAACATCACGCCCAAATGGAAGATCTCGCTTACGACCGGGTGGGATTTCAGGGCCAGCCAGCTGGCTTACACGCGGGTGGACGTTTACCGCGACCTGCACTGCTGGGAGATGCGCTTCGGCTGGGTCCCCAAGGGAGGACAGCAGCAATGGGATTTTTCCATCAATGTCAAGGCCAGCATTCTCCAGGATATGAAGCTTAATAAGAAGAAAGATTTCCGGGATTATTCCCAGTAACCGGGGAAGGCCGGCGGAAAGCATGGTTCAGTCATCAACAAATAACCGATACGTATGAAAAAGATCATTTACACGCCCAACGCACCGAAAGCCATCGGCCCATACAGCCAGGCCGTAGAGATGAACGGTTTTCTTTTTATCTCCGGGCAGATCCCGCTGGATCCGGCTACCGGGAAACTGGTGGAGGGAGGGATTGCCGAGCAAACGGACCGGGTGATGAGAAACATCGGGGAGATCCTCCAGGCTGCGGGATATGATTTCAAGAATGTCGTGAAATACACCTGCCTGCTGCGCGATATGGACCACTATGCCGCCATGAATGCCGTGTATTCTAAATATTACCCGGAGAATCCTCCTGCCCGTGCGACTTTCGCCACGGCCGGGCTTCCCATGAACGCCCTGCTGGAGGTGGAGACGATAGCGGCGAAGTGAGGTGCGTCAAAAGGGTATGCCGGAAGTGAGTGGTGACCTGGGCGGCCCTAATTGTGTCTTTTCCCCACATTGATCCCGATATAGAGGGTCAGGAAAAGGTTTTGTTTCGGGTTATAGGCCATGATGGGGATCGGGATGGGAGAGAAATCGAGCGTAGCCCCCGCCTCCAAGGCCGTGATCGTCCGGTTCTTTGAGCCGAAATCCACCAGCAGCCCTCCTTTCCCGTAAATTCCCGGATAGAAGCCCAGGTTCAGGATATGCGAGAGAAAGGAAGCCCGCCCGTAGATATTATCGACAAAATGAATGTCCGGGTTATATTTTTCCTCGGAGATCATGTACTCCGAGCCGGTCCCGGTCTGGTGAATGATGTAGAGGTAGACCGGCTTGGTGATCCCCAGGGAGATCCCCCCGTAGTACAGCAGGCTCACCTCCACCCCGCCCCAGTAGGGCTTCCGGTTCAATACCCGCTGGGCACCCACGCCGCCGCGGAGGAAGCTCAGGTAATTCAGCTTGCCGTATATGTAGCTTTTCGAATCGGAATAATAGGGATTGATGACCCGGTATTCCTTGGCCGCTTTGTAGGTGGAAAACTCCAGCTCCCACATCCACTGCTTCAGGAGGGTCTTGTTTTTCCCCTTCCTGAACTTGATCCCCCAGCCATTGGTATGCAGGATAGCTCCCAGGCTCCATTGCTTCTCCAGAAGGACGTTATCGGGCAGGGAGTCGGGGACCGATTCGTCCAGCGATTGGGAAAATCCGGTAAAAGCGATCAGGAATGTGGCGGCAACCAGGAAAAGCCCTTTGAAATACATCCGGGAAAGCTGTTTACTACGTTCAAAGATACAAAAATAAAGGGAAGCATACCGAATGCTTCCCATGCAGGTCAAATAAATTCAGCCGGAAAAAAATCAGCGACGCTCTATTTGGTATCTTTGTCTTTCCCCGTACGCAGCACATCTTTGAGTGTTCCCGCAGGACATGACCAGGACTGCCAGAACGAGGAGAAGGGTTACCGTGACTAATGCTTTTTTCATAGTGCTGGTTGCTTAGGAAGATGATGGATACAAAATAAGTGAATTTATAGATATACAACAACGATTTTTTTATATTATTGTGTAAAAGTTATTAACTGCATGATGTTTATGCAGATAGAGCCTATCAATCCCATTCTCGAGGAAAGCTGGAAAAATGTACTGCAAGAGGAGTTTAATAAACTATATTTCATTGAGTTAAAGCAATTCCTGCAGGAAGAAAAAAAGAATTTCCGGATCTATCCTCCCGGACCGTTGATCTTCAATGCCTTTAACCAGACACCCTTCACACGGGTAAAGGTTGCCTTTATCGGCCAGGATCCTTACCACGGACCGGGCCAGGCGCACGGACTTTGCTTCTCCGTTCCCGAAGGCATCAGCCAGCCTCCCTCGCTGGTCAATATATTCAAAGAGCTTCATGCAGACCTGGGGATCCCGGTTCCCCGGAGCGGGAACCTGGAACGATGGGCCGCCCAGGGGATCCTGCTGCTCAATGCCACGCTTACGGTACGGGCGAACCAGGCCGGCTCTCATCAGCATCATGGGTGGGAAACGTTCACGGATGCAGCGATCTCGCAGCTTTCCTCTTTGCGGGAAGGGATCATCTTCGTGCTATGGGGCAATTACGCCATCGCCAAGAAAGAGCTGATCGACACCCGGAAGCACCCCGTCCTGACCGCCGCCCACCCGTCGCCTTTCTCGGCCAATAAAGGCTTCTTCGGATGCCGTCATTTCTCGAAGATCAACGAGCTGCTCCGGTCGATGGGGAAAGACGAAATTGACTGGAACCTCCCTTAAAATCCAAACTATGATGAAAAGACCAGGTACTCCCGGATCCCGGTTACTGATCCTGATCCTGCCCCTGCTTCTCCTCTCGTGCAGGAAACATGAACTCTACCTGATACCGGCTCCCCAGAAAGCCAGGGTGGTCGTGTCTTTTGAGAATTTCGACGGGGCCGGTCCGCTGCAAACCGATGCCCTGATCTATGCCACTTCCCTCGGAAACCGTTACCAGGTGAATGATCTGCAGTATTTTATTTCGGAACTCGTTTTCCATGCTCCCGGGGGAAAGGATCTGATGGTCCCGGATGACGACAGCATCCATTATATAGACCTTCACATTGACTCCACCCTGGAGTGGAAGATCAACGGGTTACAGTTGCCGGCCGGTCAGTATGACTCAGTTTCCTTCATTTTCGGGCTGGATCAGAACGCAAACCGCTCCAACCGGTTCCCCAACCCGCCCGAGAGGGATATGTTCTGGCCGGATATCCTCGGGGGCGGATACCACTATATGAAAATGAACCTGAAGTGGAAGAACGATACCATGACCGAACTGATGCCCTTCATGTTCCATCTCGGCATCGGCCAGATCTACGAAGGAACCACGGAGGATCCCGATTCCATTATCGGATTCGTGCAGAACTATTTCCGGGTCACCCTGCCGGCTTCCTCCTTCCTGCTGAAGGAGGGCACCGACTGCCACCTGACGATCCGGATGAATGTCGACCGGTGGTTCGACGGGGAGAACGCCTTTGATTTTGGCGCTTACCCGATGGGGATCATGCAGAATGAGCAGGGAATGCACCTGGCCTGCCTGAACGGCCGTAAAGTATTCACCTGCAAAGTGGAATTGCCCCAGTCGGGCAAGTAATTGACATTGGAATGTTGATAAAGTGACGCCGTTACCGGTTTCCAGTGACCAGCGACCCATTTCAAGTGACTCAAGACCAATGACTATTTACTATAAAGTATCTCTCTTCTTTGTGATCGGTTTTGCAGTTGCGTCCTGCAAAAAACCATCCACCGAACCTGTCATCACTCCCGCCACCCCTTATACCATTCAAATCCCTAACCGGTTCCCCACCCAGCTGAACATCCCGCCGGATAATCCGATGACCGTGGAGGGCATCGCCCTGGGAAGATATCTCTTTTATGACGGCAGGCTTTCCGGCCGGACCGCCCCCGATTCACTGATGAGCTGCTCCACCTGCCACCGGCAATCCCGGTCGTTCGAATGCGGGATCGATGATCCGCAGTTCCCCGGCGGGCATCCTCGTGGTCTCACGGGGATCCCGACCACCCATGTGATGCTCCCGATGATCAACCTGGTGTGGTGCAGTACCGGCTATTTATGGAACGGGGCGGTCTATAAGGGAAACCCCGGGCAGGATGAGCAGAATCTTGAGGATGTGGTCCGCCTGGCCATCACGGATCCTTCGGAGATCGATGCCGACACCAACCGCGTCAAGGCCTCGATCCAGGCGATCCCGCGATACCCGGAGCTCTTTGAGAAGGCTTTCGGCTCGCAGACCGTGACCTTTAAGAATATCTGCCGTGCCATCGCCCAGTTCGTACGCACCCTGATCTCCTCCGATTCGAAATTTGACCGGTTCCTGCAGGGCCGGGTGCAGCTCAATGCCTCCGAGCTGAACGGATATGTCCTTTTTGTCACGGAGCAGGGGGCGGATTGCTTCCACTGCCACGGCGGCGACGGGAACCCGCTTTTCACCACCTTTCTCTTTTACAACAACGGGAAAGATTCGGTCTTCACCGATCCCTACGACCGGTACGCGGTTACCGGGGATCCGGAGGATATCGGCGCCTACAAGGCACCCACGCTGCGGAACCTGGTCTTTCGGGCCCCGTACATGCACGACGGCCGGTTCACTACGCTGGACGAGGTGATCGATTTCTACAGCTCGGGGCTGGTCTGGTCGCCCTCCATCAGCCCCCTGATGCACCACATCGCCACGCACGGGGTTCAATTGCTGCCTTCGGAAAAAGCCGACCTCAAAGCCTTTTTACTTACCCTGACGGATAGTACCTTTGTGACCAATCCGGAATTTGGTCCTCCGGTAAAATGATGAAATAGTGAAAATCTCTGTGTTCTAAGAAATACTTGAAACACAAATTATGGTCGTTTTCCCCAACGCCAAGATCAACCTCGGCCTGCATGTTCTGGAAAAGCGTCCCGACGGATTCCATAACATAGAGACGGTCCTCTACCCGATCGGACTGAAGGACATCCTGGAGATCCTTCCTTCCGGCGCCGGGAAAACGGAGCTGCATATCACGGGATTGCCGGTCCCGGGGGATGCGGAAGATAACCTCTGCCTGAAAGCTTACCGGATGCTGGCCGCCGATCATCCGTTGCCGCCGGTCAGGATGCACCTGCATAAAGTGATCCCGGCCGGGTCGGGGCTGGGAGCGGGATCTTCCGACGGGGCTTCCGCCCTGAGGGTGCTTAACGAGGTCTGCGGACTTGGGCTGACCCTGGATCAGCTCACCCTATATGCAGAACGGCTGGGGAGCGATTGTGCCTTTTTCCTGCGGAACCAGCCGGTGTACGCGTATCTTCGCGGGGAGCGCTTCGTCCCGTTTGCCGCCGACCTGGCCGGATTCCGGATCGCCGTGATCATCCCGCCCGCGGCTGTTCCGACTGCCTGGGCCTATTCGAAGGTGAAGCCGGGATCCCCGGAATACCCGCTGAAGGAGATCGTGACCGGCTGCAAGGACAGCTGGCGGAAGCTGCTGGTGAATGATTTCGAGAAGCCGGTTTTCGAAAAATACCCGGAGATCGGGAAGATCAAAAAGCAGTTATACGACCTCGGAGCCGCCTATGCTTCCCTGAGCGGAAGCGGGTCGGGCGTTTATGGACTGTTTAAAGAAACGTTACCTGACCTGTCAGGATTCCGGGATTGCTTTACGTGGTGTTCCGATTAACAAACCCGAAACGCGTAACGCGTGACGCATTATCTGTCTTTGATACACCTTACGCTGAACCCGTCGGTCTGGTCAAAGAAGTAAGCGTTCCGGCAGATGCGGCTTTCATTGTTCTCCAGTCCTCTGTAGATCCCCTCTTGATACTGGGTTTCCGAGGAAGTCCAGAAATTGCCCAGAGCCTGTAAGTCATGGCATGCATAATCCCGGTAGCCGCCCGGGCGGGCGGAGAACCCGGTGCTGTTGCTGGCTCCCTGGTTCGGCGTCCACCAGTATTGGGTTCCGGCCTCCTTCAGCCGGCCTCCTTCCGTCGTACCCCGGAATCCTTCGCTGTCGGCCTGCTCCTGCGTCATCCCGAGGAACCGCTCCAGCTGCATCCACTCCGAATCGGAAGGGATATGCCATCCCGCCGGGGCCAGCTGCCGGAGGTCGGTGACCGCGTACCAGTTGTACAACCGGCCATAGGTCTTCACCAGGGAGGTGTCATTATTGTAATTGCAGTAGGCGCCGGAATCGGCATTTATCCAAAGGCTATCCACCGTGATCCGCGGGACCGGGTCGCCATTCCGGTAATGCACCGTGGCGAGATTTTCTTTCATCCAGGTCTGGCTCCCGATCACCACGGTATGGTAAACGTTCCCGTCGATATCAGTGACAGTCCCGCCGGTATTACCCGTGCTGCCGGAATCCGGTTTCTTACAACCGGCGGATATGAAAAATGCTGTCCCGGCTGCTACCGCCAGTAACAAAAAGAGCGAACTCCTGCTTCTTCTTTCGTACATCTTTACTATTTTGGAGCCCTCCAGGCCATAGCGAGAGATATGACCCCGAACAGAATATTGGGAAACCACACCGCCAGCAGCGGGGGCATGTTGCCAAAGGTGGCCAGGACGGTGAATACCTGCATGAACAGGATGTAGATGAAGGCCAGGGCGAGTCCGAAGCCCAGGCTGAACCCGATGCCGCCCCGGACCTTCCGGGCCGAAACCGCGACCCCGATGAGGGTCAGGATGAGGGCGGCGAATGGGTACACCACCCGTTCGTACATCTTCACCTTGAACTTGACGATATCCTGATCGCCCCGAAGCTGTTTCATCCGGATATGGTCGCGAAGCACGAAGTAGTTCATCACTTCCACATCCTCGATATCTTCCATGAACTCAGAGGGCTTCAGCGGGAGGACTGTATCCTTCCGGGCGCCCGAATGGATGCTTTCCCGGTTGTCGTAAATCCTTCTTTCAAAATAGTTCAGGATCTTCCATTTCCCCCCGACGGAATCATACTCCGCCCGGTCGGCCATCAGCTTGTACACCAGCCTGCGGTCTTTGAATCTCTCCAGGGAGAATTTCCACCCGATCCTGGATCGCATGTTGAAATTCTCGAAATAAATAAAGGTCCCGGGACTGATCTGCTTGTGGATGTTCATGTCGTTGAAGGTCCTGGGATCCATGATATACTGTCGCTCAAAGGCAAGCTTCCCGCGGTTGGTATAGGGGATGATGAAATTTCCCAGCAGGAAGGAAAGCAGGCCGAGGAGGGCGGCGGCGATAAAATACGGAACCAGCATGCGGCGGAAGCTGATCCCGCTGCTCAGGATGGCAATGATCTCCGTATTGGCTGCCATCCGGGAGGTAAAGAAAATGACCGAGATGAAGACGAACAGGTAGCTGAAAAGGTTTACGAAATGGGGAATGAAGTTCAGGTAATACTGGAACAGGATCGCCTTCACCGGTGCATCGTGGCGAAGGAAGTCGTCGATATGCTCCGAGATGTCGAACACGATGATGATGAAGATCAGCAGGACGATGGAGAAGAAAAAGGTCCCGAGGAACTTCCGGATGATGTACCGGTCGATCGTCCGCAGAAGCCGAATCCTGCCTTTCTTATGTCTCACCACCGCCGTCATAACCGATGCATCAGCTGTTTGACCATTTTATCCTTCCATTCCCGGAACACGCCCCGGCGGATCTGTTCCCCCGATTCGCGCAGCAGCCACATATAGAACCCGAGGTTGTGCAGCGTCGCGATCATGGCGGCCAGGATCTCCCTCGATACGAAGAGGTGGCGGAGGTAGGCCCGGCTGTATTCATGGTCGGCAAAGACCTCGCCCTCCTCGTCCAGGGGGGAGAAATCGTCCTTCCATTTCTCGTTCTTAATGTTCAGGATGCCTTTTTTTGTGAAAAGCATGCCGTTCCGGCCGTTCCGGGTCGGGATCACGCAATCGAACAGGTCGATCCCCAGTGCGATGGATTCGAGAATATTGGCAGGTGTCCCCACCCCCATGAGGTAACGCGGCTTACCGGCCGGGAGGATCCCGCATACCAGCGAGGTCATCTCATACATCATTTCCACCGGCTCGCCCACGGAAAGGCCCCCGATCGCATTTCCACCGGCCCCGGCTGCCGCGATCCTCTCGGCCGACTGTTGTCGCAGGTCGGGAAAGACGCTTCCCTGCACGATCGGGAAAAGGCTCTGGGAATACCCGTGCGGGCATTCCGTGATCCGGAACTGCTCCAGGCAGCGGTCCAGCCAGCGATGGGTTCGATCCATCGAACGTTTTGCATAGTCCCGGTCGCAGGGATAGGGAGTGCATTCGTCAAAGGCCATGATCAGGTCGGCGCCCAGCCTCCGCTGGATCGAAACAGCTTCTTCCGGGGTGAAAAGGTAGCGGGTGCCGTCGATATGAGATTGGAATACCACGCCGTTTTCCCTGAACTTCCGCATGCCCGCAAGCGAATAGATCTGGTATCCGCCGCTGTCGGTGAGGATGGGTCCCGACCAGCCGTTGAACTTATGCAGACCCCCGGCCCGCTCGACGATATCGGTTCCCGGGCGGAGGAACAGGTGGTAGGTATTCCCGAGGATAATTTGCGCTTTGATATCTTCGCGGAGCTCCCTCATGTGAAGCGCCTTCACGGTGCCGGCAGTGCCCACCGGCATGAAGGCAGGGGTATCGAAGGTGCCATGATCGGTGTGCAGGCGACCCGACCGGGCTGAGGAGTTTCGGTCGGTGTGCGTGATCCTGAATTCCATAGGTGAAAAAGGCAAGCCCTGCCTGAGAAATTTAAGTTCCGGAAAATGTTAAACAAAGGTAATTTTAAATCAATTATTAGGATAACTTTGCCGGGCTAATCCTGTTAAATGATGTTAAATGTCCGCATCCCTGCCGGCTTCTGACCTGCTCCTGCTGATCCTTTTCATTCTCCTGCTTGTTTCCCTGGCCATACAGCTCCTTTTCTACTGGGGGATTTTTTCCAGGCTTGCCTGGTACCGGGAGAAGGGAGAGCCCCTGCCGCATCAGGGCGTTTCGGTGGTGATCTGCGCCCGGAACGAACATCACCATCTGCAGGAGAACCTGCCGCTGATCCTGGACCAGGACCATCCCGACTTCGAGGTCGTGGTGGTGAACCATGCTTCCGACGACGACAGCAGCTTCCTGTTATCCCGGCTGGCGGAACAGCACCCGAACCTCAAGATCGTGGAGATCCGGGAGAACCTTAATTTCTTTTCCGGAAAGAAATTTCCTCTTTCGATCGGCATTAAATCGGCCAGCCGGGAGTTGATCCTGGTTACCGATGCCGACTGCCGTCCGGCCGGCCGAGGCTGGATCTCGGCCATGGAGCAGTCGTTCCGGGAAGGGACGGGGATCGTGCTCGGTTATGGGGGATATACGCGGAAACCGGGGTTCCTCAACCGCCTGATCCGCTTCGATACGGCCCACATCGCCGTCCAGTACCTTTCCTATTGCCTGGCCGGAATTCCCTATATGGGGGTAGGCCGGAACATGGCATACCGGAAATCCCTCTTTTTCGAGAACAAGGGCTTCACGTCCCATTACCGGATCCCCTCGGGGGACGACGACCTTTTCATCAACCGGGTGGCCCGGAAAAATAACACCCGGATCAATATCCGCCCGGAAGGTTTTACCTACTCGGATCCCAAAACTACCTTCCGCGGGTGGAGGCTGCAGAAGAAGCGTCATCTCTCCACCGGCCGGTTCTACCGGCCCCTTCATAAATTCCTCCTGGGCAGTTACCTGGGAAGCCAGATCCTATTTTACCTGTCATTAATTCTTTTATTTATATTCCTATATAACATTTATTTTCTTTTTACTATATTTGTTATCCGGCTAACAAGTCAGTGGATCATATTCAGGAAATGCTTTAACAACCTGGATGAGAAGCGACTATGGCCTTATGTGATTTTTTATGAACCGATGCTGTTGCTGATCAACAGCGGGGTTTTTTTGTCTAATCTCTTTGCGAAGCCTGACCGATGGAAGTAAATCCGCACCTGACTGAAAAAGCACAGCGCGATTTCCGCCTGGTCCAGCTTGCCATCGGGCAGGGAGATCAGAAAGCCTATGCCGAGTTGCTGAACAATTACCGGGATTCCCTCTATTTCATGATGCTGAAAATGACCAACAGTCCGGAAGATGCGGACGACCTGACCATCGAGGCATTCGGAAAGGCTTTCAAGAACCTTCATCAGTATACGCCCGATTATGCTTTCAGCACCTGGCTCTTCAAGATAGCCGCCAATAACTGCATTGATTTCATGAGGAAAAGCCGGCGGATCCAGTATGCCACCTCCACCACCGAAGACACAGACCAGGACGGGTATCCCTCCAACATCCCTTCTGAGCTGCCCGGCCCGGATGAAAGGATCATGGCCAAGCAAAAAGTGCGGATGATGAGGGAGGTCGTGGAAAAACTGAAGCCGCACTACCGGTGCCTGATCGAGATGAGGTATTTCCGGGAGTACTCCTATGAAGAGATCGCGACCAACCTGGAACTGCCCGTGGGAACCGTCAAGGCCCAGCTTTTCCGGGCCCGTGAATTCCTGCATAATGTTCTCAAGGACACCCAGGAAACGATCTGAACCCCGTTCCCCGCTTTTCCTGCCTGAATTTATTCCGAACCTATGGATCTCCAGACATTTCAGCAAAGCATCCTGCAGGGCATTCCGGACATCCTTCCCGGACCGCCTCCGCAGGATCCCGGGATCAGCCATGCCCCGGCCCGGAAAGACATCCTGACCCAGGAGGAGAAGAAGCTTGCCCTGAAGAACGCCCTCCGTTATTTCGATCCGCGGCATCATGCGGTTCTCGCTCCCGAATTTGCCCGGGAGCTTAAACAGCTGGGCCGCATTTATATGTACCGTTTCCGTCCGGCTTATCCCATGCATGCCCGGAACATCCGGGAATATCCCTGCCGGACCCCCCAGGCGGCGGCCATCATGCTGATGATCCAGAACAATCTCGATCCTGCGGTCGCCCAGCACCCCTATGAGCTGATCACCTACGGGGGCAACGGGGCGGTGTTCCAGAACTGGGCACAGTACCTGCTCACGATGAAGTACCTCGCGGAGATGACCGACGGGCAGACCCTGATCATGTATTCCGGTCACCCGCTGGGGTTGTTCCCTTCCCACCCCGATGCTCCGCGGGTGGTGGTGACCAACGGGATGATGATCCCCAATTATTCCTCGCAGGACGATTGGGAAAGATATAATGCCCTTGGGGTCACGCAGTACGGGCAGATGACGGCCGGCTCCTACATGTATATCGGTCCCCAGGGGATCGTCCACGGCACGACCATCACCGTGATGAACGCAGCCCGCCTGCACAGCGCCGGGGATACCGGCGGAAAAGTTTTTGTTTCTTCCGGGTTGGGGGGCATGTCGGGAGCACAGGCCAAAGCGGCCGTTATTGCCGGAGCCGTGGGTGTGATCGCGGAGATCAACCCCAAAGCCGTTGAAAAAAGGCATTCCCAGGGATGGGTAGACGAGGTGTACGGGAAGCCGGGCGAGGTGCTGAAGCGGATGGAGGATGCCCGCGGGAAAAAGGAAGCCGTTTCGATCGCTTACCGGGGAAACATCGTGGACCTCTGGGAACAGCTGGCGGAAAAAGGCATCCCGGTCGAGCTGGGTTCCGACCAGACCTCCCTTCACAACCCCTGGGCGGGAGGATACTATCCGGCGGGCCAATCGTTCGAAGAGTCCAACGAGATGATGGTGAAGTACCCGGAAAAATTCCGGGAAGCCGTCCGGCAGTCTTTGCGCCGGCAGGTGGCAGCCATCAACCGGATCACCGGGAAAGGGATGTACTTTTTTGATTACGGGAATGCATTCCTGCTGGAATCGGGGAGGGCCGGTGCCGATATCTTCCGTCCCGACGGGAGGTTCCGGTATCCCTCGTATGTGGAGGATATCATGGGCCCCCTGTATTTCGACTGGGGCTTCGGTCCCTTTCGCTGGGTCTGTACCTCAGGCCGGCCGGAAGACCTGGCCATCACCGATGTCCTCGCAGCTAAGGTGCTGGAGGAGATCTCCGCGGGGGCGCCGGAAGAGATCAGGATGCAGATGGCCGATAATATCCGCTGGATCCGGGAAGCGGCCCGGAATAACCTGGTCGTCGGTTCCCAGGCCAGGATCCTGTATGCCGATTGTGAAGGAAGAACGCGGATCGCGGCCGCCTTTAACGAGGCCGTCCGCTCCGGGAAGATCACGGCCCCGGTGGTGATCGGAAGGGATCACCACGATGTATCCGGGACCGAT
The DNA here is from genome assembly GCA_035505995.1 of Bacteroidales bacterium. Classification (GTDB taxonomy): domain Bacteria; phylum Bacteroidota; class Bacteroidia; order Bacteroidales; family FEN-979; genus DATJQF01. The sequence goes on along the minus strand of DATJQF010000108.1, from coordinate 4,730 downwards.
TCCCCGTTCCGCGAGACCTCCAATATTTATGACGGTTCCCGTTTCACGGCCGACATGGCCACCCAGAACGTGATCGGCGATGCATTCCGGGGAGCCACCTGGGTATCGATCCACAACGGGGGCGGCGTCGGATGGGGCGAGGTGATCAACGGCGGGTTCGGGATGGTGCTGGACGGGACCGAAGCAGCCGCCCGGCGGATCCGGTCGATGCTGCACTGGGACGTCAACAACGGGATCGCACGGAGAGCGTGGGCCAGGAACAGCGAGGCCATCCAGGCGATCCGGCGGGCCATGGACGGCGAACCGGGGCTGAAGGTGACCCTGCCCAACGCGGCTGACGAGGATCTCATTGAAAGATCGCTGAAATAATCAATCTTTTTTAAGGGAATCCAGGCAACCGGATGAGATTCGGGTGTCTTTTAGTTGGTTTTGGTTAATGGAACATATGCCCCCGACCCTCCTCTTTTGTCAAAAATGGGATAAAGAGACAGAAAAGGAGAACGGGGGCTGCGTTTTTTAGGGCAGCCCGGTTTTATTTTCCCGTTTTTTTACATAAATTTACTCCGTCATATAATCTGTTGGTTGTCCCCCTCACAGTGATCCCTTTTTTTAAAAAATATCCCTATGAAAAAGCTTTTATTTCTTCTGGTTGCTTGCGGGATCTTTGCCATGACCGCCTGTAAGCATACCCTTACCTACCCCGTCGCCCGGAAAGTGGACACGGTGGATAATTATTTCGGGACGAAAGTCGCCGATCCTTACCGGTGGCTGGAGAACGACACTTCGCGGGAAACCGCCGATTGGGTCAAAGCCGAGAATGAGGTTACCTTCGCTTACCTGGAGAAGATCCCGTTCCGGAACAAGATCCATGAGCGCCTGACCAAGATCTGGAATTTTCCGAAATACGGGGTTCCCTTCCGGGAAGGACCTTGGTATTTCTATTTCAAGAATGACGGCCTCCAGAACCAGTCGGTGCTGTATGTCATGAAAGGACTTGACGGCCAGCCGAAGGTGCTGCTGGACCCCAATACCCTCTCCCCCGACGGGACGATCGCCCTGGCGGGACTTTCCCCTTCGCACGGAGGGAAATATCTTGCCTACAGCATCTCCCGCAGCGGGAGCGACTGGAACGAGGTCTGCGTGATGGAGATCGGGACCGGGAAGCATCTTCCCGACACGCTCAAATGGGTGAAATTCTCCGGAATGGCCTGGAAAGGGGACGGATTCTATTACAGCCGGTTCGCACAGCCGGCACCCGGGCAGGAGCTCTCCAGCCAGAACCAGAATCACAAGGTCTATTTCCACACGCTGGGAACCGCTCAGGCGGAGGATAAGCTGGTGTACGAGAACCCGAAAGAGCCTAAAAGAAGCTACAATACCCAGGTCACCGAGGACGAGCATTACCTTTTTATGTACGAATCGGAAACCACGGATGGCGTTGCCTTGTATTATAAGGACCTGACGGCCAAAAAGGATATGCCTTTTAAGAAGCTGGCGGAGGGATTTGATTATGAATACAGCGTGCTGGACAATATCGGGGATAAATTCCTGATCGTTACCAATTTCATGGCTCCCAAGAAAAAGCTCATCCTCATGGATCCGGCCAGGCCGGACCCCAAAGACTGGAAGACCCTCATCCCCGAAGAAAACGATGTTCTCGAATCGGCCGACCTGGTCGGCGACCTGATGGTGGCCACCTACATGCAGAATGCGGTGAACAAATCCTTTGTGTACGACCTGAGCGGGAAGTTCCTGCACGAGATCGAGCTGCCGGGGCTGGGCACTGTTTCCGGGTTCAGCAGCAAGCGAGGAGATAACATTGCGTTCTACGGATTCACGGGATTCCGGTATCCGACGACGGTCTTCAAATACGACGCCAAAGAGAACAAATCCGTCATTTACCGCCAGCCGGAGATCGATTTCAAGGGGGAAGAATACGAAACCAAGCAGGTCTGGTTCCTCAGCAAGGACAAGACCTCCGTCCCGATGTTCATCGTGTATAAGAAGGGCACCGAGCTGAACGGCAAGAACCCCACCCTGCTTTACGGCTATGGCGGATTCAACATCAGCATGACCCCGAATTTCAGCATCAGCCGCACGGTGTTCCTGGAGAACGGCGGGATCTATGCCCTGGTGAACCTCCGCGGGGGAGGCGAATTCGGTGAAGACTGGCATAAGTCGGGTACGAAGGAGAAGAAGCAGAATGTTTTCGATGATTTCATCGCGGCCGCCGAATACCTGATCTCGGAAAAATACACCTGCCCGGAAAAGCTGGCGATGGTGGGCGGATCCAACGGCGGGCTTCTCATCGGCGCCGTGATGACCCAGCGCCCCGATCTCTTCAAGGTGGCCATCCCCCAGGTCGGGGTGATGGATATGCTCCGGTATCACAAATTCACGATCGGCCATGCCTGGGCGGGCGATTACGGCACCAGCGACAACAAGGAAGGGTTCACCTATCTCTACAAATATTCCCCGTTGCATAATCTGAAGAAAGGAGTGAATTACCCGGCTACGCTGGCGTTCACGGCCGACCACGACGACCGGGTGGTCCCGGCCCACACCTTCAAGTTCATGGCCACCCTTCAGGAGGATAACGCGGGCCCCAACCCGGTGCTGGTGCGGATCGACACCAAAGCCGGTCACGGCGGGGGAAAGCCGACGGCCAAGCTGATCGACGAAGCCACCGATATGTGGTCGTTCATCTTCTATAACCTCGGGATGGATTTTAAGAAATAGAAAAAAAAGTTATTAACAATCCTTCACCTTTGCCCTTCCCGGACGATTAAGGTGCCATGTTGCGGAGCATGATCTATTTTTCCGACGGTGCAGTCATCCGGGGCTTACGGGAGAAGCGGGCCGATTGTATCCGGTTCCTTTACCGGGAATATTTCCCGCTGGCGAAGTCGTTCGTCACCAAGAACTCCGGCAGCTACGAGGATGCGGAAGACGTCTTCCAGGACGGCATCATGGTGCTCTTCCAGAAAAGCTGCGAAGGGGATCTCATCCTGAAATGCAGCCTGAAGACCTATTTCTACAGTATCTGCCGGAATATCTGGCTGCAAAGGCTCGACCGGAAATGGCGGCTTCTGTACCAGGACAACCTGGTTCATGAGTCCGACCCCTCCTACGACCCGGATCCCCTGGGCATCGATGAAGAGAAGCTGGAGCGGACCCGGATATACCAGCATCATTTTCTATCCCTGCCCGAGGATTGCCAGAAGATCCTGATGCTCTTCCTGAAGAAGGTCCCTTTCAGGGAGATCGCTTCCATGCTGGGGTTCCGGGACGACCAGGCCGTTAAGACCCGGAAATACCTGTGCAAGAATATGCTCCGGAAAAGAATCCTGAAAGACCCCCAATGTAAAAATCTGATGCATTATGAGTGACCGGGAAAAACTGCCGGAGTGGATCGACCGGTATAATCAGCATACCCTGCAGGGAGAAGAGCTGGAAAAGTTCCTGCGGCTGCTGAAAGACAATCCAAGATTGCAGGAAGAAGTCCGCCTGGACCACGACCTGGATGAATCCCTGAAAGACGAAGAGGCCCTGGAGCTCAGGAAAAAGATGAGGACGGCCGGCCGGAAATACCGGCAGAAGCAGGAGAACGGCCGGAAAGATCCCCTCCGGTACCTGCTGCTGGCAGCCATGCTGGTCCTGATAGCCGGAATGGCCTTTCTCCTGTTCTGGTATTCAAAAGCCCCTTCCTATCCTGAGCGGAATGAATCCGGCTTGCTGGGGGATTCCCTTCCCGGGATCCCGGATAAAAACAAACCGCATCCGGGCAAAGACTCTGCAACCCGGGTAACCCAGCGGATGCAGAAGGATGAAAAGCTCATGGCGGAGAATTTCAGGCCCAACCCTGCTTTTGAGAGCCTGCTGTCCGCCACGATCCGCAACGGCACCTTCCTGCTCCTGGCTCCAAAGGATACGGTCGTTTTCAGGGGAAAGAGCTCGCTGGACTTTTCCTGGAAGCAGGAAGGGCAGGATCCGGTCGAGATCCGGATCATGGATAACCGGGGACGAACCGTTGCAGGGCCCGTCCGTCCGGTAGGAACGGCGGCTTCCGTAACCATAGGATCGCTGCCTGCAGGGTTGTATTATTTCAAGATCACCCGGAATGAAGAGCTGGTTCATATGGGAAAATTCAAAATCCTCTAACTTTGGGCGATGCGTCTTCTTTTTCACCTGAATCCCCGAAGATCTTTTATCCTGCCGGCTATCCTGTCCTCTCTCTTCCTGTTCGTCTCAACCCTGTATGCCCAGGAAAACGGGGAAACGGACCGGGCGGGAACGCTTTTCCGGCAGGGGGTTTCCTGCTTCCTGGAAGAGGATCTCAGGGGGGCGAGAGCAGCCTTTAGCCAGGCTCTTCCGCTCTTTCGCAGCGATACTTTGATGAAAGCGGAGTCCTACCTCAACCTGGGCGCGATCGCCTTCCTGGACGAGGATTTTGCCCTCGCGATCGGGTATTATGAGCAGGCTCTGTTCCTGCTTCGCTCCCGGGAGGAGAAGTACTCCGTGGTTGCTGCACAGCTGCTGGGCGATCTCGGCGGTGTTTATGCGGAATCAGGAAATCCCGACAGGGCGTTGTCCTATTACCGGGAGGCAAAGATCATCTATTTGCTGCACGGCCCGGCGGATCCGGTTTCGCTGGCAAGGCTGGAGGTCAATACCGGTGCCGCCTTTTTGAAAAAGAACCTTCCGGATTCGGCCCTCCGGAGTTTCCGGGC
>DATJQF010000107.1:0-18455 GCA_035505995.1 Bacteroidales bacterium | reverse complement strand
CCGACCGGAAGATCGTGGGAGCATAATACATGATCACGTTGATCCCGGTGAGCTGGTTGAACATCCCGACGGCTATGCCAATCAGGACCAGCCGCAGGTAAGGTTTCCGGAAAAGGAAGATGCTTTTGTAAAGCGCCTCCTGGTCGATGGAATTGGCGATGTCGGAGATCTCCTTACCGGTATCCGCCACCGGGTTGAGCCGGCGGATCACTTCGGCTGCCGGCCCGGTCTTCCCTTTCATGACCAGCCACCGCGGGCTCTGCTCGACAAAGAACAGAAGGATGTAGAGGGCCACAGCGGGTACGGCGCCCGCCATCATCATCCACCGCCAGTTATTATCTCCGGTACGGCTCAGCAGGTAGTTGGAGAAGAAGGCCAGCAGGATCCCGCTGACGATCGCCAGCTGGCTCATCGACACCAGTCTTCCCCGGATCCTGGCCGGGCTGATCTCGGAAATATACATCGGCGCCAGCACGGAAGCCCCGCCGATCGCCAGGCCTCCGATGACCCGGAACACCAGGAACGCCACCCAGTCGTGCGCCAAGCCGGTACCCACGGCCGACACGAAAAACAGGATGGCCATCAGTTTCAGCATATAACGGCGGCCGTAAATATCGCCCGGCTTCCCAACTGTCAGCGCACCCACCATGCAACCTATCAGGGCGGCGCTCACCGTCCAGCCGAGCATGGTGTCGGTCAGCCCGAAATATTTCGTAATGAACGGGATCGTACCGGAGATCACGGCGGTGTCGAACCCGAAAAGCAGGCTGCCCAGGGCAGCGGTGAGGGCATTTCCGATGAGGCGGCGGGATAACATATAAATTACGAGTTACGAATTATGAATAAAGATTTGTGTTCAACCTGTATAAATACGGGTAAATCTGTGGTGAAAAAAAGCAAATATCAGAAAATCCACGGGAAAACGAAAAGCCCGGGGTTAATTTCGGCTGGTACCTGCCAGGTACTTATCCAGGCTGAAGATCCCGGAACCCCTTGCGGAAATATAAAGGAACAGGAAGCAATACAGCATGGCCATCTCGCCATGATTGACCAGGGGAAGCACGGCGTGCCACCCATGGGCGTACCAATAAGCATATGCCATTTCGCCGCTGCAGACAAAGGCGGCATACCGGGCCCAAAGCCCCGTCATCACCAGGAAGCCGCCGAACAACTCCACCCCGCCTCCAATAATAACTATATACAGGGGAATATGAACTCCTGCATGCGGGAAGTCCAGGATCTTCTGCGACCCGTGCCACAGGAACAGGAAGCCGGTCACTACCCGGAGCAGGGCGTATGCGTGAGGCTCAAATTTGAACAAGAACCAGCGGGACATGGTCTTGAATTATTGCTCGTGAACGCACCCGGATATCAAATATTATACAGCGATATGCGATGGGCGTTATGCAATGGGCGATTATTGTTTCCCCTTTTTCTTCAGTGAGCAGATCTTGAAGCTGAACCCCAGGTTCGTGCTCAGGTTGTTCCAGATATACCTCGTTGTCCAGGAATCATCTTCGTAACCGGGTGCCGTTATGTTATATCCGCGCTGGGAGATGACATAGTCGAGCGTATAAAAAAACCCAAATCTTCCGTTCATGTCGAAGAACACATTATACCCCAACCCGATCACGTTGTTGATATACATATCTTTTTCAGTCCAGTTCGCCGGTTCGTTGATCCCCATGTTCAGGTTGTCATATTCCCCCCTGAACCGCAAATACTGGAACGCGTAATGAACGAACAGGTTTTCCCTTCCGAAGACATTAAAAATATAGAACCGGTAACCGGCAAGGAAACCCGGCTGCGGAGTGATGTGCTCGGAGGAGTAGAACAGGGCATCCGTTTGCAACGGATATTGCATTCCCAGCGAAAACTCGTGCTTGCCCACCCTCACATAGGGCGCCACGTAAAATACCGTCATGCTTTTGTTCAGGTAATCCTTATTGGCCGGGAAATTTGAATAACTGCCCGCCATGATCCCGAATTCCTGCATATCCGACGCGGATTGGGCAGGAAGCAAACAGGGAAGCATAAATAACAGTGAAACAACTATCCCTATACAATGACTTCTTCTCATAAAGATGAATTTCGATGGTTACATAACAACTAATTTTCCGGTTGCCATTATTTTATCCCTGAGCAGCACGCGGTAATAACGAACGCCGGAACCCAACTGATCCCTGTTCAGGACCATTTTATAATCCCTGCCAAACCTTTTGTAAAAAAGTTGCCTTCCGTAGACATCATAAACAATTAGTACTGCTTCTGCTGAAAGAGATGGAGGGATTAATTCAACGGTTGCTTCCGCATCCATAGGATCCGGATATACCTTCACCTGGAAAGATTGACGTGGCACGGATTCAATGGCTGTCGTATCGGGGCAATGAGGGCCTCCGTTTCCGGTCGGGTTCCGGTAATAATTTATATGGCCGCTGTCGGGCAGGATCACATGCAGTACGCATCCCGAATAAGCAATGAAAGGAGTTATTCCGCTGAACCCTAACGTATAGGGGGGATCCCAGGTGATCCCTCCATCTTGGGAATGAAGGTATTGCGCACCGAAAAATGCTTTTACACAGGTCACATGCAGTTCCTCCCCGTCACGGACCATATCGGGATAATAATAAGTATAGGCTGTGTCGCTGGTAAGATCCTTTTCCGGCGACCAGGTATAGCCCAGGTCTGCCGACTGTGCCAGCCGCACCTGGTAATGCCCGGAAGGAGCTCCGGCAGCGACCACGTCGATATGGTTATTATCCGAGCCGACCATCGTACCGTAATCAAAGGGCGGGATTACCACCAGATCTGAATCCCAGGCGATCCCCCCATTTCCGGAATGTTTGAAGAAGATCTGCATCTGACCGGAACGGTTGTCGTTCCACGACATGAAAAGATCCTGTCCCTGTGCGTGAATCGCTTCATCTTCGGAACGGCCTACGGCGAATGTGATCTGGCGGTGAGATCCCCAGGTGAACCCGTTGTCGGCCGAGGTCAGGAAAAAGATTTCCGTATTGTAGGGAGAGGAAGAAGTCACGATATCATTCACAACATATACATTATTGCCGGAGGAAGCCACTGCCGGCCAATTTGCGACCGGGCTGTCAAGGGTCACGGGCGCGTCCCAGGTAGTTCCCCCATCCATCGAATGTATGTAATGGGAGGATCGATGATTGTCGAGGGTGTCTATTTCCCTCCATACCACATGTACCGCGGGACCATTCACGGAAATAGCCGCATTCCAGGCGTTCCCTGCCGAATCCGTGATGGCTTCGGGAATACTCCAGGTCAACCCGTTATCGGTCGAACGGGTATAAAAGATCGCGCCATGAGTGGCATTGAAGCGATCCCCGTACACCACATGAACGGTATCTCCGCTTACCCCGATACAGGACCCCATACTTTCATTCAGCCCCGCAGATATGGCATTCGGCGAAAGGTTTACCGGTCCGGTCCATTGTGCATACAGGACCGGTACCATCAACCAAACGGTCAGAAAAAGGAAAGCGGTTTTAAAGCAGTTTTTCATTGTATTCAATATCTAGAACGCATCGGGATCCATCATGATCTCCCTGATTTCATAATGTTGCGACCTCGCATCAAACCTGGCCAGGAGCTTGCGCGGCTTATCGAGGACGACGGCTTGCTCATAATCCGCTCCTGCAAATTCTTTCACGGAATCCAGGGTGTCGAACCACATGATGGTGATGAACTCGACTTCCTTTTCCAGCTCCCGCCTGAGAAGCTGGATGCCCCGGTACCCATTGATATTCCTGTTTTTTATCCCGGTGAAGATCTCCTCCTTCAGGACATTCTCATACGCATCGGCATTTCCGAATGTCGTGTAGCCGTGCCAGATTCTGCTGATCATGCTGTCAGATTTTTTAATTGAAATCCCTGTGGATGTAATAATTTATACTGCAATCCTATAGATAGGTTTTACAAAAGATCATCTTAAGACGAATTAAATTTATAAAGAAAACCGGCAAGGGGGGGTGAATCCGGGAGGATTTTTTCGGGAGATGGAAGAAAGAGAACAGAAGGCGGAAGACAGAGGACAGAGGTAGTTCCATCCTTCTCAGTAATCCAGCTCTATGAATTTTACTTCAAAGGGTTTGAATATTATCTTATCCTGATTATCTGAAACCGGATCCCCGAGAACATTGACCTCCCGTACTTTCCCGGCTTGCGTTTGGCGCAAAATATCCTGAACCGGGAGGGTGAGTTCCCGGCCATCCGGTTCCCGGAGCTGAAGCACGATATCCTTCCCGTCGCCGGCCGGTTTTGCACTTACCAGCAACAGCCCGCCGAAGCAGGTCACCGGCATAGCGGCGACCGGCCGGTTCACGGTCTTTCCGTCCGCCGGCAGGATGCAGGCCGGCAGGGGCAGGCGGTTTGACATCCCGAATCGGGCAGCGGAGTGTCGCGTGGTGTCATCGGAAGAAGTGATGTAATAGTTCCATTTCAGTTCGCCTTCCTGGCTGGCAACAAAGTTGGTCGTCCAGTAGTTGTTCAGCACCCACGAATAGATCGAAGTGGTTGACGGCGTGAACTCCCTGGCAAACTTCCCGAGATTGATATCGCCCAGCTCAACCAGCGGAACTTCCGGACTCACCCACACGATCTGGGCATGGTTGCTACGGACCGCTGCATAATCCTGGATCCCGTCCCAGTCGGTGGAAGACCCCCCGATCTGATCCTTGCCCGGAACCACCTCTCCCCCGGCCGCTTCCCATACCAGGTGGCTCCCGTTCAGCCGGAAGGGAAAAGCCACATACAATCCTTCCGGATCGGTCACCGGCTCCTTGATCATGGAATAACAGAACCCGATCTTTTTCTCCTCGTTATACAACCGGATTTCACACCGGATCCCGCTTTTATCGGCACACCCGGGCAGATCCCCGGTGAGCGTAACGCTTTTCCATACCGGACCCTCGACCATGCTGCCGGTCCTTATTCCCGACCATAGCGTCCTGGTGTAATCGACCAGCCGCAATTGTTCGATCTGCTCCCGGTTCTTCCCCAGCACCTCGTAAATGCAATCCCCGGCAAGATACCGGGCGGTGGTATCCATGAGCTCCAGGTTTAGTTCCTTGTCCAGGATGGAGCGGATCCTGCCGTCGGAGGCGAAGCGGATCCGGTACCACCTGTTTTCCAGCATTCCTTTAAAATCCTGTTCCGGCAAAGGGTTCCGGGGAACCTGGGACGCTTCTATCCGGAAGGTCCGGTATCCCATCGGAGGGAGGTCCTCCACACGGATGGCCCACCAGGTCCCGTCTTCGCGGGATTCCAGCTCCTGAGCCGGCATCTCCGCACCGGTTTCACCGGTCACCCGGAAAACCCTGTCGCGGGGGATTACCTGGTGTTCGGCATAGATCCGGACGATCCCGGAGACCGGTACATTCTGCGTATTGAACACCGCCAGCACCGGCACGTCCTGCACCGGGAGGGAAGGGCGGATCAGGCCGAGGGCTTCCTCCCGGAGGATGCCGTTCTTTTTCACGGCGTCCCAGGCAAAAGCCCGTTTTTCGTTCCACTGGACCACCGAATTTTCCACCAAGGGATCCGTGATGCTTTCGGCGGCGCCGAAGGTATGCTCATCGTAGAAGGCAAGATCATCGGTGATCCCGGCACCCAGGTCCAGTACCGTGTGCGGGACCGGAAGTCCGTGCATCCGGGCGACAGACAGCAGGCCGTTCGAGGCGGTCAGGTCGGCATGGGCCTGCCTGGCCTGTGCGGTTTCGAGCATGGCCGATCCGAATCCGTCCATCCACCAGTCAGGCCAGGCCCCGCGGATGACCTGCAGCTCCCTGCCGTGCTTTTGCTCCACGATCGAAGGGAACTCCGAAACGGTGGCTAACCTCAGATGCGGCCAGACGTACTTTTCATTCCAATCTTTTACCAGCAGGCAGGCCGTCGTGGAAGGCGGCGAATTATCGGTCAGGTAGCCGCTGAAATGGATGGCATATTCTTCAAAGGGATATCCTTTTGCCGCGATCTCGCCCAGGTGCCGGAACAAGGACGTCCCGAAAGTCTCCCCGTTGGTGAGGATCCCCAGCATATCCCCCGTCATGTAATGCTCCGCCCGGTTCACCAGGAGGCGGCTGCCCGAGGGGGATTCCCACCAGAAAGTGGTCGGACGGTCAAAGGGCTTCAAGGCCCGGGCGGTGTTCTGCCCCATGGAAAGATACCGGATCCCCGCGGCAGGGAGGTAATCGGCCAGGCACCAGGGCACTCCGTTGATATCGTCCTGCATGGCCGTAATGACCGGGAAACCCTGGTCCCGGAAAAACTTCACCGGCTGCAGGTAGGCCGCCACGGAGGCTTCGTCCTGCAGATCGGACAGGTTGAGGAACAGTGCGGTCACGGCGATCCTTCCCTCCTGCACCCTTTTCCGGAACCGTTCCACCTGGGCCGCCGGCCGGGTGCGGATATATTCCCTGACCGCCCAGGAGGTCTCACAGGTCCACCGGAACCTGGCATCATCCGGGAACGAGTCGGTCTGATCGCAGTAATCCAGCGCATAATCGATATACCTCATATGCTCGGGCAGGATCTCCGCCTGGGTCCGCGTATAGCCGATATCGGTGTGCGCATGCTCCACCAGGTAGATCGTCCAGTGCCGGACGGGGCGGATCGTTACCGGAAGGACCCTCTTATTGCTTCCGCCGACCGTGACGGTGGCTTTGATCTCCCGCTCCCGGTCCGATTCCGGCACCGAAACCTGAACGCGGTTATAGCCGGGCTGAAGGGTAAAAGGACGGGTGCCGGCTCCGGGCACGGTGATCTCCCCGTTCACCGGTTCCCCCAGGTGAACGAAATGGAAAAGGAGCGAATACAGATTTCCTTCCTTTCCCCGGAGGACCGCTTCTTCCTGCTCCGCCCGCAACGATTCCTTCACCCCCGCTTCGAAGGTCATGTACCACGACCGGCTGCCTGCCGACTCCCCGACGATCCGGATGAGCTGTTCCTTTCCCGGCATCAGCAGGGAAGCCGGCACCGTGAATACCGCGTATCCCATCGGGTCGTTATACTTGTCGAGCATCGTGGTCCTGAATAACAGCCGGGTCCCGTCATTCCCGGGAACGCTCCAGGGGGTGAGCTCCGAAACCGGCGGATTGGAAAAGGAAAGGCAGTATTTACCGTTCAGGTAAAGCCGGAAGGCATGACTGTCGGGATTGGCATCGATCCCGAACATCCATATGAAGTTGACCTCATGGCTGTTCAGGGATGACGGAACCGGTTCCGTTTTCCATTCAATATATTGTGCTGAATCGATCGAACGGATGAGAAGGGAGGAAGTCACCTCCGGTTGCGGGGAATGGTACTCAAAATTTCCGCCTCTCACCGAGGCGCTCCACCCCTGCAGAAATTGTCCGGGCCAGGATTCCCCGGTCTGTCCACTGGCTCCCCATGCCAGGAAGATCCCGATAACCAACAGAATTTTTTTCATCGTCCTCAATTGAAAAACAACCAGGATGCCGGCAGATCCTGTTTTTCCATTGCCGGGCTTTTCACGGAGACTTTCAGGCTCTGGTCGCCGGTTTTCTCGAAGAACTCCACCCGGATGCGGTGATATCCTTTTTCCAGGGCAATGTACCCCCCGGCTTCCAGCGCTCCGTGGAGCAGGTCGTTATTGACGACCAGCCGGTCGTCGAGGAACAATTTGCTGCCGTCGTCGGAGCTGGTGAAGAAATGATAGACAGCCGTCGCAGGGACTTTTACAAATCCTTCATACACAAATCCGAAATGATCTTCCTGGCGCCGGGGACCGAGAGTGAAATCTCCCACCGTTCCGTCACTGACCGGCCGGAGCCTGGTAAAATCCGGAAGGCTGTCCCAGTCGCCTTCATAATACCGGTAGCGGATCCCGTCCTTGAGTCCTGGTGTTTTATCTCCTGTAAGAGCTTCCGGGAGCGGCAGCACTTTTTCAATTTTCCGGGTGGCCGCCCCGCTGACGGGCTTCCCTTCCCTGAAGCACCTTGCTGATACGGTACGGGTCTCATTAAGTGAAACGGGACCGGTGTAAACCGGGGAATAGATCGTAGGGATGGAGCCGTCGAGGGTATAATGGAGCTGAACATTTTCCCTTTCACTGCTCAGGGTGACCCGGATCGTATCGGTAAACACCGGGTAAGCGGTTATGATCTCGGGGGGATTGGTCAGGTCGATCTTCCCTTTGAGATCCAGGACGATGACCGTGTTGATGGGATCGGGGGCTGCAGGGGGCAGGATGACCGTCAGGGCGTCTTCATTCCGGGTGACCTTCAGCGGCTTCTTCCCCGGATCGCACAGCAGCCGGCAGGAAGCCGGCTCGCTCAGGCAACCCGCCAGGGTGATCTTCCGGGAGGCAGGCCAGTCGAACACGTGCAGGTACAACCGGGTGCCCTCCTTCAACTCTTTCCGGGTGACGCGTCCCCAGGGAAGCTCCCCGAAGGGATTGGCCTGGGTTCCCCAGATGGATTCCCCGTTGACCTTCATCCACGCGCCGATCTCTTTCAGCCGGTCGAGACTTTCCTGCGGGAAAACCCCTTCGGCGGTGGGCCCCACATTCAGCAGGTAGTTGCCTCCCTTCGAGGCGATGTCCGCGAGCATACGGATCAGCTCGGCAGCGGATTTGAAGTTCTTATCATGACTGTTGTATCCCCAGTGATCATTCATCGTCATGCAGGTCTCCCAGTCCGTTCCGGGAAGCCCTTTGGCCGGGATCTCCTGCTCGGGGGTCCCGAAATCGCCGCCGAAAGCTCCTTCGCGGGTAAGACCCGCCATATCAAGGCGCCCGGCCCCCACCCGGTTGTTGATGATAAGGTTTGGCTGCAGGCTGCGGCAATAGGTATAGATCTCCTTGCCGAAATTTTCATTCCAGCAGCTTTCCCATTCGCCGTCGAACCAAAGCACCCCGATCTCCCCGTACTGGGTAAGGAGCTCTTTCAGTTCTGCCTTCATATAATCGATGTACCTGCGGAAATCGGCTCCTTCCACGGGCCGGTCTTTTTCCCAGTCCCGCCTCGGGGTATAATCGGGATGGTGCCAGTCCATGATCGAATAATAAAAGCAGAATTTGAGCCCGTATTTGCGGCAGGCCTCGGCCAGCTCCTTCATCGGATCCCGGTGGAACGGCGTGTTCATGATGCAGAAACCGGTCTGTTTCGTATCGAACATGCAGAACCCGTCGTGATGCTTGGAGGTGATCACGATATATTTCATCCCGGCCTCTTTGGCCGTACGCACCCAATCGTCTGCGTTGAATTTAACGGGATCGAATTGGGTCCGGAAACGGTCGTACTGGTCCAGGGGGATCTCGGCGGAGTTCCGGATCCATTCCCCGTAGCCGGTTTTGCCGTTCCATTCTCCCGCCGGGACCGCATACAGCCCCCAGTGGATGAACATCCCGAACCGGGCTTCCCGCCACCAGTCCATGCGGGTATCGATCTTCTGAATATTCGTCTTTTTATCGGCAGCAAAAAGAGCGAGGACGATCAGCGCGAGGCTGACAATAAACCAGTAACGTTTTGCCATATTCGCAGGAATTGAACATCAAAAATAGTGTTAATCGGCCATAGAAAATAATGGCCATCCTGGCAAACTGCAGCTCAAACTTTGCGGGAAGATGTAAGATCCCCGGGAAATAAAAAAGGTGAAGACCCCGGGATGATCACCGGTATCTTCACCTTTACACTTTACGAGGGAAGCTTGGTTATCTCGACATGGCAAGCTTTTCCTTCACTTCACTCCGGATCAGCGCATAGCCGTTGTCATTGAAATTATACGTGGCGATCTCATCAAAGAGATTGTTGGCCATCGACTTGCGGTCGGAACGTTCGTAGGCTTTCGCCAGCCAGTATTTGTTGTAGATATTATTGAGGTTGCTTTTCTCGAAGTCCTGAACCGCTTCGGCATAATGCTGCTCCCTCATATGAATATAGCCCATGGCGAACTCATAATTCATGAGCTTGGTAGGATCCTGGATCGGCTCCAGGGTGGTTTTTATTTCTTCTGCCTTCCCTTTAGCCAGGTCGTAATTCCCCTGCAAAGCTTCCAGCAGGGACTGCCAGTAAAGGATATTTCCCTTCTGGTTGAGGGCTGCTTCCCGGGTGCCCACATCCGATCCGATCTGCATGCTGACCGGTTCCATCCAGCTGATGGCTTCTTTCAGCCGGTCGGCATCGTTGTAATGCAGGGCGATGTTCGCATAGGTTTCATAATAGTTCATCTTGGCAATCCGGATCTTATCCGGCGAATCGCCCGAGGCATCGGCCTTGGAGGCCAGATCGGAGAACCACTTCAGGGCACCCTGGTAATCCCCGCTGTACAGGTAGGTCAACCCCACAAACTGGTTCGACATGGTCATATTATCGTCATGCTTGCCGCCGTCCCGATAATCCTGCTTGGCCTCGTCGTAATTTCCCAGGAAGGTGTTGGCATGACCTCTTTTATAATATGCTTCCGCCATGGTGGGATCGAGCGAGATCGCTTTGGAGTAGGCGTCCTTTGCCTTCATCAGGTCATTTTCCGCCCGGTAGCAATCACCAAGGGCAATCTCTGCGCCGGGGCTCGAGGGTGCCAGCATCGTCACTTTCGTGGCATTCTGCTCGGCCATTTTGAAATCCTTCGGATCATTGAACAGGTACGTGCGGAATAACGCGTAATACCCTCCTGTCCAGCCGGGGTTCAGCTTGACCGCTTTCTGGAACGCATCTCTTGCCTGGGTCACATCATTGCCGTCCAGATAGGTGTATCCGAGGTCCACCTGGGGACGGGCGGCTTCCGGAAATTTGGCTGCAATTTTCTTTGCGATATCCAGCCGCTGGTTCCAGTCGCTGGTCAGGTAGGTTGCATAAAAATCATAATACATCCTTTCCCAATCGCTGGCTCCGGTGAGATGGTCTTTCGCCATCTTCAGGTTATCTGCGAATTCTTTGGGGGAATCGGCGGTATTCGATCTGAGAATATAGGCAATCGCCAGTTTAGGATCTTTACCTATGGCCTTGGTAAACAGGTTTTTCGCTTTCTGGCCATCACCCTGGTCCATCAGCGCTAACCCCTGCCTTACATATTGCATGGCCTCCTTGGAAGAGGTGGTCACAGGGATATCTTTAACCGTACCGCTCATCGCCCACAGGGGGACAGCCATACTGAACAGCCATCCCATCCGTACGAAGGTTAATCTGATCTTTTTCATATGGTTTTTCTTTTTAGTACTTTTCTACATGACTTACTACTTCTCTCAACATCAGCGCCATAATGTCCGCCTGATCCAGCAATGTATGGAGTGATGATTCACAAAAAAACACCCGTAAAATTTTCTGCGGACGGTTTCAAAATTACAACCCGTAAAATGGAATGAGTCTGAATAAATGTTAAAAAATGTTAAGGACGCGAAAGTCAGGGTAAGCAGGATCAATAAAAAAAAGAAATTATCTTTGTGTAGCATAAACGCGCAGCATCAGCCAACCAATAAATATTAAACTGTATGGAATTCGAATTCACAGAAGAACAACTCATGATCCGCCAGTCGGCCCGGGATTATGCCCAGCGCGAGCTGATCAAAGACGTCCTGGAACGGGACGCAAAAGCGGAATACCCTACCCAGCATGTGAAAGCCCTGACCGAGCTGGGTTTCATGGGAATGCTGGTCAGCACGAAATACGACGGGGGCGGGATGGACACCATCTCCTATGTCCTCGCGATGGAAGAATTATCCAAGGTCGATTCCTCGGTCTCCGTGATCATATCGGTGAACAATTCCCTGGTATGTTACGGGCTGGAGGAGTTCGGCACCGAGGAGCAAAAGGACAAATACCTGCGCCCGCTTGCCCGGGGGGACAAGCTCGGCGCCTTCCTGCTCAGTGAGCCGGATGCCGGTTCGGATGCCACGTCCCAGCGGACCCTGGCCGAAGACAAGGGAGACCATTACCTGGTGAACGGCACCAAGAACTGGATCACCAATGCCAATAGCGCGGGGTTATATCTCCTGATCGCCCAGACCCACCCGGACAAGGGCCACCGGGGGATCAACTGCCTGATCGTGGACCGCCATGCGCCGGGGATCTCCCTCGGACCCCATGAAGACAAGATGGGGATGCGCAGCTCCGATACCCACTCGGTGATGTTTACCGACGTGAAAGTGCCGAAGGAGAACCGGATCGGGGAAGACGGGTTCGGGTTCAAGTTCGCCATGAAGACCCTGGAGGGCGGACGCATCGGCATTGCCGCACAGGCACTGGGCATCGCCTCCGGAGCCTACGAGCGGGCCGTGAAATATGCCAAGGAAAGAAAAGCATTCGGCACCGAGATCATCAACCACCAGGCAGTCGGGTTCAAGCTGGCCGAAATGCACGCCCGGATCGAGGCCTCCCGTTACTTCTGCCTGTATGCCGCCTGGCTGAAGGACCAGCATAAACCCTACGGGACCGCCAGCGCGATCGCCAAGTACTGGGCTGCGGAAACCGCGATGTACGTGACCACGGAAGCCGTCCAGATCCACGGAGGCTATGGGTATGTTAAGGAGTACCACGTGGAACGGTTGATGCGGGAAGCCAAGCTGACCCAGATCTACGAAGGCACCAGCGAGATCCAGAAGATCATCATCTCGCGCGCCATCATGAGTGAATAAACCGAACATGAAAGAAACGGAAGAATACAAGCCGGTCAACCCTATCCGCATTGTCACGGCCGCCTCGCTGTTCGACGGCCATGACGCCACCATCAACATCATGCGGCGCATCCTGCAGGCCAGCGGCGCCGAGGTGATCCACCTGGGTCACGACCGGTCGGTCATGGAGATCGTCGATTGCGCGATCCAGGAAGATGTCCAGGCCATCGCCGTCACTTCCTACCAGGGGGGTCATATGGAATTCTTCAAGTATATGTTCGACCTCCTGAAGAAAAAGAACTGCGGACATATCAGGATCGTGGGAGGAGGAGGAGGCGTCATCCTGCCGGAAGAAATAAGGGAGCTCCGCGAATACGGCATCGCCCGGATCTTCTCTCCCGACGACGGCAGGGAACTGGGCCTGCAGGGGATGATCAACGAGGTGCTCCGGCTCGCCGACTTCCCGGCCGGGAAGGTCGAAAAGCCCGACCTGAAAAAGCTGGAGAAAAGGGATCCGCGAACCATCGCGGAGATGATCACCGCGGCGGAAAACTATGCAGATGCCTCCAAGCCCTGGCTGGAAAAAATCGAGGACCTCGCGGGCAAACATCCCGTTCCCGTGCTGGGGATCACCGGGACCGGCGGCTCCGGGAAATCTTCCCTGGTGGATGAGATCATCCGGAGATACCTGCAGGACCTGCCCGGCAAAACGATCGCGGTGGTTTCCATCGATCCGACCAAGCGGAAAACCGGGGGCGCCCTGCTGGGCGACCGGATCCGGATGAATTCCATCCACGACGAAAGGGTGTTTGTCAGGTCGCTCGCCACCCGCCAATCGAACCTGGCTCTCTCCCGCTACGTCCGTGATGCCGTGAATATCCTGAAAGCGGCCCGCTTCGACCTGGTCATCATCGAAACCTCCGGCATCGGTCAATCCGATACGGAGATCGTCGATCACAGCGACCTGACCCTGTACGTCATGACCCCGGAATACGGTGCAGCCAGCCAGCTCGAGAAGATCGACATGCTGGATTTCGCCGACCTGGTGGCCATCAACAAATTCGACAAGCGCGGAGCCCAGGATGCCCTGAGGGATGTCAAAAAGCAGTACCAGCGGAACCATAAACTGTTTGAGGTCCCTGCCGATCAAATGCCGGTGTACGGCACGGTAGCCTCCCAGTTCAACGATCCGGGCGTCAACCAGCTTTACATCACGCTGATCCGGAAGATCTCCGAAAAATCCGGTATCCCCTTCCCCACCACTTTCGAGGCCCGGAACGAGATGGCGGAAAAGATCTTTATCATTCCGCCCTCCCGGACACGCTATCTTTCGGAGATATCAGAAACCGTACGGAATTATAACCGGTGGGCCGGCGAGCAGTCGAAGGTGGCCGGAGAGCTTTATTCGATCGCGCAGACCATTGAAACCCTGAGAGGCCGCGCCTCAAAGAAGGATCGTGAATCAACCGCCACCCATAAGACGGGAATGATGCTGGAGCTGGATATGCTCTACGAAGAGACCCTGAAAAAACTGGATCCGCACAATTACGACCTGCTGAAGAAGTGGCCGGAAAAAGTGAAAAGCTACCAGGGCGAGAGCTACGTCTATAAAGTAAGGGGCAAAGAAATTTGCGTGGAAACGCATACCGAATCACTTTCCCGGCTGAAGATCCCGAAGATCTCGCTTCCCTCCTTTGAATCCTGGGGGGAGATCCTGAAATGGAATCTTACCGAGAATGTCCCGGGTGAATTCCCCTATGCCGCCGGGGTGTTCCCGTTCAAACGGGAAACCGAGGATCCCACGCGCATGTTCGCGGGCGAGGGCGGACCGGAGCGCACCAACAAGCGGTTCCATTACCTTTCGGCCGGTATGCCGTTTGTCAGGCTTTCGACAGCCTACGATTCGGTCACCTTATACGGAAATGATCCCGGCCTTCGCCCCGATATCTATGGCAAGATCGGGAATTCGGGTGTTTCCATCGCCTGCCTGGATGATTCGAAGAAGCTGTATTCCGGGTTCAACCTGCTGGATCCGCGGACTTCGGTCTCCATGACCATCAACGGTCCCGCCCCGGCGATGGTGGGATACTTCATGAATACCGCGGTCGACCAGCAGTGCGAGCTCTACATCCGTAAAAACGGGCTGGAAGCGGAAACGGAAAAGAAGATCGAGGCATTCTTCCGGAACAAGGGAACCGCACGTCCCCGCTACCAGGGAGCGCTACCGAAAGGCAATGACGGCCTCGGGCTGATGCTGCTCGGAATGACCGGCGACCAGGTCCTTCCGCCGGAGGTGTATGAAAGCATCAAAGCGGAGACCCTGAAGCAGGTCAGGGGAACCGTGCAGGCCGACATCCTGAAAGAGGACCAGGCCCAGAACACCTGCATTTTTTCCACCGATTTCGCCCTGAAGATGATGGGCGACATCCAGCAGTATTTCATCGACCAGGATGTCCGGAACTTTTATTCCGTCTCCATTTCAGGATACCACATTGCCGAGGCGGGCGCCAACCCGGTATCCCAGCTGGCATTTACCCTGGCCAACGGGTTCACCTACGTGGAATACTATGCTTCCCGGGGAATGGATGTGAATAAGTTCGCTCCGAACCTTTCCTTCTTCTTTTCGAACGGGGTGGATCCCGAATATTCGGTGATCGGGAGGGTCGCGCGGCTGATCTGGGCAAAAGCCATGAAATACAAATACAAGGCCGATGCCCGCTCGCAGATGCTGAAATATCACATCCAGACCTCCGGCCGCTCGCTTCATGCCCAGGAGATCGGGTTCAACGACATCCGTACCACCCTGCAGGCTCTCTATGCCATTTACGACAACTGCAATTCGCTGCATACCAATGCATACGATGAAGCGATTACCACCCCGACGGAAGAATCGGTCCGCCGGGCGATGGCGATCCAGATGATCATCAACCGTGAGCTGGGGCTGGCCAGGAACCAGAACCCCCTGCAGGGCTCCTTCATTATCGAGGAGCTGACCCGCCTGGTGGAAGAAGCGGTGCTGATGGAATTCGACCGCCTGACCGAGCGCGGAGGGGTCCTGGGATCGATGGAAACGATGTACCAGCGCGGAAAGATCCAGGAGGAATCCCTTTATTACGAAACGCTTAAGAACAGCGGCAAGCTCCCGATCATCGGGGTGAACACCTTCCTCTCGAGCCAGGGATCCCCCACCCTGATCCCCGGCGAAGTGATCCGCGCCACCGAGGAGGAAAAACAATTCCAGATCAGCATGCTGAAAGACCTGCACAAGACCTACTCGGAAGAATCGGCGGCCCGGATGCAGGCATTGAAGGATGCTGCCACCCAAAACCGGAATATCTTCGAAAGCCTGATGGAAGCTGCCAAAGTCTGCTCCATCGGACAGATCACCCATGCGCTTTTTGAAGTAGGCGGGCAATATCGCAGGAATATGTAACTTCTTAACAAACAGAGAATGATCACCTTCAACATTTTAGTCGTCAATCCCAGGGACCGGGAAACTCAGATTGCCGTATATGATAACTACAAGCTGATGTATATGATCAGCCGGAAGCATTCCAGGGAAGAGCTGGCAGGGTTCAGGACCATTTATGACCAGGTGGGATTCCGCAAGGACCTGGTGATCCGCGAAATTGCCAACAACGGGTTTGAAACCACCGCCCTGAAGGTGGTGATCTCCCGGGGAGGATTGATCCGGCCCGTTCACTCGGGAGTGTACCAGGTCAACGACCGGATGAAGCACGACCTGGTGAACAGCCCGCTGGGGGACGATATCATCAATATCGGAGGACTCCTGGCCGATGCCATCGCCGCCGGTATCCCCGGATCCCTCGCCCTGATCGCCGATCCGACCGTCGTGGATGAGATGGCGGAGGTGGCCCGGGTTACCGGGCATCCCGATATCCAGCGAAAGTCGGTCTTCCATGCATTGAACCAGAAGGCGGTGGCCAACCTGCATGCCGACACCCACAAGAAGAAATACGAAGAGATGAACCTGATCATCGCTCACATGGGGAACGGCACAACCGTGGGAGCCCATTGCAAGGGAAGGGTGATCGACGTCAACCAGGGTTTCGAGGGCGACGGCCCTTTCTCCCTGGTGCGCAGCGGCACCCTGCCGATCGGCGATGTCGTAAGAATGTGTTACAGCGGGGAAAAGACCAAAGACGAAATGCTGTGCCTGCTTTCCCAGTGCGGCGGAGTCAACGCGCATCTCGGTACGACGAATATCAATGAGATCGAGACCCGGATCAATAACGGCGACGGGCATGCCCGGCTCGTGATGGAAGCGCTGGCCTACCAGGTAGCCAAGTGCATCGGCGAAATGTATGCCGTCCTGAAAGGGGAAGTGGATGCCATCCTGATCACAGGGGAGCTGGCTTATAGTAACTTTGTGGTGCACTACATCCTGGACCGTGTCGGGAAGATGGCCCCTTCCTTCCTCTACCCGGGCGACAACGAGATCAAGGCCATGGCCTCGAATGCCCTTCGCGTGATCCGGGAAGAGATGAAGGTGCAGCAATATAACGGATGATCCTATGAAACTATACGCGATAGATACAGGGAACCTGAAGCTCGACGGGGGCGCCATGTTCGGCGTCGTTCCGAAGGTGATCTGGAACAAGCTTTACCCCGCCGACGAAAACAACCTTTGCAACTGGTCGATGCGCTGCCTGCTGATCGTAACGGACGGAAGGAAGATCCTGATCGACACCGGCATCGGCGACAAGCAATCTGAGAAATTTTTCTCCAATTATTACCTGAACGGGGAAGCCAGCCTGGAGAGATCCCTGGCCGCTCACGGCTTCACGGCGGACGATATCACCGATGTGATCCTGACGCACCTTCATTTCGACCACTGTGGCGGGGCGGTGCGCTGGAACCCGGATCATACCGATTACGTTCCCACTTTCCCGCAAGCAACCTACCATATCAGCCGTGCGCAATGGGAATGGGCCACCCATCCCAATAACCGGGAGAAGGCTTCCTTCCTGAAGGAGAACATCCTTCCTATCATGGAAAAAGGCAAACTGAACCTGGTGGATTCCGATACGGATCTGTTTCCCGGCATCTCGGTGCGGCTGTTCAACGGGCATACCGACGGGCAGATGATACCCTATATCCGGTATAAAAGCTCCACGATCGTTTATATGGCCGATGTGCTGCCCTCTTCCGCGCATATCCCCCTTCCCTACGTGATGAGCTATGATACCCGCCCGCTGGTCACGCTCGACGAAAAAGAAAAATTCCTGAAGGAAGCCCTTCAGGGCAATTACCTGCTCTTTTTCGAGCACGACCTGTACCGGGAAAGCTGTACGCTGATGGAAACGGATAAAGGAATCCGGATGAAGGATTCCTGGAAGCTGCAGGATTATCTGGAAAAAGTGGCGGATGCCTGATCCCGCTGCCGGGACTGGATCTCCCCTATTCGGCAATATCCTCCCTGACCGGCTTGCAATCGAACGGTACTCCGATCTTATCCCCTTCACGGGCCAGGTCCTCCGCGATCGGCCGGATCAGGGGAACCCCGTGCTCCTGGTTGAATTTAGCATATTCGAACTCCTTCTCGCCTGCGATCAGGATTTCCGTGCTGCCGACGGCCAGGGGTGATTTTTTCAGCAACTGGATCATGGCGTCCATCTGCGCCCGGAAATCAAATGCCGGCCGGAAAGCTTCAATGTTGATCACCATAAAGAAATGGCTGACGCCGGTAGGCTCCGGACGGGAGGGGCCGCCGACATTGGTTAAAAAGTTCCCTCCGGAAAGCGCCGAGCAGAGGATCTCCACCATCACCGCCAGTCCGTAGCCCTTATATCCTGCCGTGATCTCCATTCCCCCGAGCGGAAGCAGCGCGCCATGCCCG
>DATJQF010000106.1:0-2857 GCA_035505995.1 Bacteroidales bacterium | reverse complement strand
CGTTTGCATCGTGGACCTGGACACGGTGATGCCGGGGACCATTTTGTTCGATTACGGCGATGCCATCCGAACGGGGGCCAATGCTGCAGCAGAGGATGAACAGGACCTGGGGAGGGTCCGCATCGACCTGGACCTTTTCCGGGCCTATACCGAAGGGTACCTGGAATTCGCCGGGAGGTTCATGACCCCGAAAGAGAAGGAGCTGCTGGTTTTTTCCGCCCGGTTCATGACCTTCCTGATCGGGCTGCGTTTTCTGACAGACCACCTCGACGGCGACCGCTATTTCAGGATCCACCGCGAGCATCATAACCTGCAGCGGGCCCGGGCGCAGTTCCGGCTGCTGGAGACGATGGAGGAACAGGAAGCGGAGATGCAACAAATTATAACGGAGATTTTAGATCTTTGATTTCAGATTGTTGATTGTATTTACGATTTTTGATTCTTGATTCCTGATTTAACTAACAACGACATTTATGGTCCTTTCATTAAGAAAAATCTATCTTCTATCCTCTGTCCTCTTCGTGCTGACTTCAGCCTATGCCGCCAATGACTCAATTTCCGTGGTCCCCCGGCCGGCCCATGTCAAGCTGTTGCCCGGGAAATTCACGATCGACCGGTCGACCCAAGTGCTGGTAGCCCAGCCCGACCACGAACTGTTCCTGATTGCGAGGAACCTGACGAACCTGCTTTACCATTCCGGGATGCCGTTAATCAACATCGGGACACTGACCCCGGAGAACCGGCAGATGCCGTCGATCCTCCTGGAGGTGGCTAAGGGAAAATCGATCCCGCCCGAAGGGTATGAGATGAAAGTGACGGAGAAAGGCATTCTCATCCGGGGTGGCGGGGGCGCCGGGCTCTTTTACGGCGTCCAGACGCTGCTGCAGCTTTTGCCTCCGGGGATCCTGGAGACCCGGGGAACGGACTCGTCGCTGACCTGGAAAGTGCCCTGCCTGGAGATCAAGGACCAACCCCGCTTCCCTTACCGCGGGATGCACCTGGACGTTTCCCGTCACTTCTTCCCGGTGGAATTCATCAAGGAATATATCGACCTGATGGCGATGTACAAGATGAATATGTTCCACTGGCACCTGACCGACGATAACGGCTGGAGGATCGAGATCCTTAGGTACCCGAAGCTCATGGAGACCTCGGCCTGGAGGGTAGACCGCGAGAACCTGCCCTGGAAGGAACGGCCTGCCCAGCAGCCGGGCGAGCGGGCAACCTACGGGGGATATTATACGCAGGACCAGATCCGGGAGATCGTCCAGTACGCCAAGGATCATTATATCACCATCATCCCGGAGATCGAGATGCCTGCCCACTCGGTGGAGGTGCTGGCGGCCTACCCGCAGCTTTCCTGCACGGGAGGACCCTTCACGGTGCAGCCGGGAAGCTACTGGCCGAACAAGGATATTTACTGCGCCGGCAACGATTCCGTGTTTACCTTCCTGGAGGATGTGCTTTCGGAAGTGATGGATCTCTTCCCCTCCCCGTATATCCATATCGGCGGGGATGAGGCCGACAAGAGCAACTGGAAAACCTGCCCGAAATGCCAGGCCAGGATGAAAGCAGAAGGGCTGAAAGATGTGGACGAACTCCAGAGCTGGTTCATCCGCAAGATCGAGCAGTTCGTGACCTCCAGACACCGGAAGCTGATCGGGTGGGATGAGATCCTGGAAGGAGGGCTGGCCCCGGAAGTGACCGTCATGTCGTGGCGGGGGGTGGAAAGCGGGATTGCCGCCGCGAAACAGGGACACGATGTCATCATGACACCCTCCGGGTACTGCTATTTAGACTATTACCAGGCTTCCCCGCAAACCGAGCCGAAAGCGATCGGCGGTTTTACCTCGCTGAAGAAGGTCTATTCCTTCAACCCGGTCCCGGCCGAGCTAAGCGAAAAAGAAGCCGCGCATATCCTGGGCTCGCAGGGAAACGTCTGGACCGAGTACCTGCCGGAACCCGGGAACGTGGAATATATGATCCTGCCGAGAATGCTGGCGCTTTCGGAGGATGTCTGGACGCCGGCCGACCTCAAGGACTGGGATGATTTCCGATCGAGGATCACTACGCAGTTCCAGCGTTTCAGGAATATGAATCTTAATTTTTCCCGCGGATCTTTCCAGGTGAGCATCCACACGGCCTATGACAAAAAAGCCGGCTCGGTCATGTTGAAGCTTGAATCGGAACAGCCGGGCATTCCCCTTCATTATACCCTGAACGGCAACGATCCTTCTGCGGATTCGCCCGTTTATACGGCCCCGGTGGAACTTAATTCAAACTGCTACATCAAGGCAGGCCTCTTCGTGGACGGAAAACTGAAAGAGCAGCTGTCCGAAAGGCCGTTCCTCTTCCATCATGCCACAGGCAAGCCGGTTGACTATTTACAGCCATACAGCTACCGGTATACTGCCGGGGGGGACGGCGCATTGACCGATGGGTTAAAGGGTACGGCCGATTACCGGGAAGGAAACTGGCAGGGTTTCCTCGGGAACGACATGGATGTGGTGATCGACCTTGGGAAGATGCAGCCGGTACATTCCGTGGCCGTAACTTTCCTTCAAAACAGCAAGGACTGGATCTTCTTCCCGGATTCGGTGGTGTTCTCGCTTTCCCCGGACGGCAGGAAGTTCCATTCCATCAACGATTACGGCAACGACTCGCCCAAGAAATCGGACCGGCCGCAGATCAAGCCCTATTCGCAGCTATTTCCGGATACCCCGGCACGCTATGTCCGGGTGCGCGCCAAAAACACAGGGGTTTGTCCGCCCTGGCACGAAGGCGCGGGACAACCCTGCTGGCTGTTCTGCGATGAGATCGTGGTGTATTAAAGGGAAAGGACCCGGTCAACGGGTCA
>DATJQF010000105.1:0-8075 GCA_035505995.1 Bacteroidales bacterium | reverse complement strand
CGGTCGAGGAACCAGCGGTCGTGGGAGATGATCACCGCGCAGCCGGCAAAACTCTCGAGGCCCTCCTCCAGCGCCCGCAGGGTATTCACATCAATGTCGTTGGTCGGCTCGTCGAGGAGCAGGACATTGGCCTCTTCCTTTAGGGTCAGGGCCAGATGAAGCCGGTTACGCTCGCCCCCGGAGAGGATCCCGCATTTCTTTTCCTGGTCGGCTCCGGAGAAATTGAACCGTGCCACATACGCACGGGCGTTCAGGCTCCGGCCTCCCAGTTGTATAATCTCGCTGTTGCCCGAGATGACCTGATAGACGGTCTTTTCCGGATCGATGGCGGTATGGCTTTGGTCGATATAGCCCACGCGGACCGTTTCGCCGGTCCGGAAAAATCCGCTGTCGGCCTTTTCCGTGCCGATGATCATCCGGAACAGGGTGGTCTTCCCCGCACCGTTAGGTCCGATCACCCCCACGATCCCGGCCGGAGGCAGGGAGAAAGTCAGGTTCTCGAACAGCAGCTTGTCGCCGAAAGATTTGGCAACAGCGTTCGCCTCGATGACCAGGTTGCCCAGCCGGGGCCCGTTCGGGATGAAAATCTCCAGGCGCTCCTCTTTCTGCCGCATGTCCTCGCTGAGCAGCTTCTCGTAGGCGGCCAGCCTTGCCTTCCCTTTTGCCTGCCGGGCTTTCGGCGACATCCGCACCCATTCCAGCTCCCGTTCCAGGGTCTTTTTCCGGCGGCTCTCGGTTTTCTCTTCCATGGCCAGCCGGTTGGCTTTCTGCTCGAGCCAGGAAGAATAATTTCCCTGCCAGGGGATCCCTTCCCCCCGGTCCAGCTCCAGGATCCACCCGGCCACATTATCCAGGAAATACCGGTCGTGGGTGATGGCGATCACGGTCCCTTTATAGAGCTGCAGATGATTTTCCAGCCATTCGACCGATTCGGCATCCAGGTGATTCGTGGGCTCGTCGAGCAGGAGAATATCCGGTTCCTTCAGGAGCAGCCTGCATAAGGCCACCCTGCGCCGTTCCCCGCCCGACAGCACTTTCACCGGGAGGTTTCCTTCCGGGCAGCGCAAGGCATCCATGGCGCGCTCCAGCCGGCTGTCGAGTTCCCAGGCGTTGTGATGATCCAGGAGTTCCGTGAGCTCACCCTGGCGGCGGATCAGCTTGTCCATTTCCGCGTCATCCACCGGCTCGGCGAACCGTGCGTTCACCGCCTCGTATTCTTTCAGCAGGTCGACCACTTCCCGCACCCCTTCCTGCACGACCTCCAGGACGGTCTTGGATTCATCCAGCAGGGGATCCTGTTCGAGCATCCCGATGGTATATCCGGGAGAATACACTACTTCCCCCTGGTAGGATTTTTCGGTGCCGGCAATGATCCTCAGCAGGGTCGATTTGCCCGAGCCGTTCAATCCGATGATCCCGATCTTGGCTCCGTAAAAGAAGGAAAGGTATATGTCTTTCAGCACCTGCTTGTGCGGGGGGAAGGTCTTGCTGACCCTGACCATGGAAAAGATGATCTTTCGCTCGTCCGTCATGGCGTTTTGAGAGATTTACCGGGTGATCAGCTGGTTGATCTTTTCGGTTTCCTTTTCCCAGCTGAAATGAGAGGTCGCATACCGGAACCCGTTGATCCCGGTCTCCTTTCTCAATTCCGGGCTTCGCATAAGGTTCCGGATGTGGCCGGCATATTCCTCCGGGGTGGCGGCCACCAGGATATCCTTGCCTTCCGCCGCGCCCAGGGCCAGGTTCGCGAGCGGGGAGGTGATGCAGGGGATCTGCATGGCCATCGCTTCCAGCAGCTTGTTCTGCAGGCCCGTGCCCAGCTGCATGGGGGCGATGAAGATCCGCGCCCGGGCATAGCATTCCCTCATATCCGGCACCCATCCGCTCACCTCGACCTGCGGGGAAGCCAGGGCGGCCACCCGGATATTCGGACTCGCCCCCGCGATCAGCAGCCGGATCTCCGGAAAGTCGGGCAGGACCAGCGGAAGGATCTTATGCACCAGGAATTCTGCCGCGTGGATATTGGGCGGGTACCCCATATTGCCGGTGAAGAGCAGGTCGTATTCCTTTTCCCGCTCCACCGGCCGGAAGAAATCCGTATCCACCCCGTTGGGGACCACCACTATTTTTTCTCTCTCCGGATGGGGGATCAGGTCGCGGTCGGGTGCGGAAATAATGATCCGGTTATCGAACCATCCGAAAACATCATGCTCGAATTTCAGCAGTCGCCGGTATTCCATCCGGAGGAAGGGTCGCAGCAGGAAAGACGCACTCGAAAGACGCCGCTCCACTCCCTTGGAGAATACATCCTGGTAGTCGAGTGTCTTCCTGACCGGTATATCGCGTACATAGGGCGCTACCCGGATCAGCTGGCAGAAAATGTGATCCGGCTGGTACCGGGCGATCAGCGAGCGGATCTTCCGGGCCGTGCCCCGGTCGTAGAAATAACCGACCTGCAGCGGCTGATCCGTGAAAAGAGTCCGCACCAGGTTCAGGAAGATCCGGATCTTTGAAATAGGGAGGACATGCACGGCACGGGCATATTGCTGCAGTACCGGGAGCGCTTCCTCGTGCAGGACCGTATCGTTAAGCGCACACAGGATCACCTCGTGACTTCTGGAAAGCTGCTTCAGCTGATGGAAAGCCCGGAGCTTATCTCCTTTTTCAGTCGGATAGGGAACACGGGGGAGCAGGATGAAGAGCTTCATGCCGGAAATCAATAGGTACGGCAAAAATAGTAAAATACCCTTTTATTCCATGATCTCACGGTAAAATGCAGTCAGCCGGCCGATCAGTTTTCTCCGGCTGTACTGATCGGAAACAAGCCGGCGGGCTTCTTCGCCGGTCCTCCGGCACAGGGCCGCGTCGCGGGCGCAGGTCTCAATCTCGCGGAGGAATTGCCCGGCAGTATCCGCGATCCGGATATCCCGTCCGTTCGTGCAGCGGATCCCTTCCGCACCGATGGAGGTGGAGATGATCGTTTTTCCTGCCGCCATGCCTTCAATGATCTTGATGCGGATGCCGCTCCCCGAGAAGAGGGGGACCAGCATGATCGCTTTCGACTGCATGAATTCCCAGGCATCCGCGACTTCGCCGACGACTTCCACGCCCGGATAGCGGCTTTCCGCGAGCCAGGCCGGCATATGCCTTCCCGCCAGGTAATATTTCAGGGAGGGCATCCGGGCATGAACTTCCGGCCACACCTGATCCAGGAACCAACGGATCCCCTCTTCATTCGGGATCCAGTTCATGGCGCCGAGAGAGAAAAGCGACGGGAATTCAACAGGTCCCGACGGCTCGGGAAGGTGATCGGCATCGATCCCGAATGGAATAGCGCTGACCGGGATATTGCGGGTTGCCGGGCGCAGCGCTTCCCGGAAGAATTTTGCATCCTCCTCCGTGATCGGCACGATCCCGTCGAACCGTTGGAGCACGGAAAGCTCGTACTGCCTGAGGGTCCTGGAAAGATGATCCAGGTAAAATTTTTTCAGCGGGTTCCGGGTGTTATCCGCGATCCGCTGCCAGATCATATGCTCGATGTTATGGGGCCGGAGCACTGCCCGGGCACGGGAGAAATTCCGGACGGTATCCAGATACGGGCTCATGAAGAGCATCTCGAACTGGACGATGTCGAAAGACTCTTTCCGAAGCACTTCGATCAGCTTCGACCGGAAGACGGGAGAGATGAATCGTTCCACGTGATACGATCGGTCGGTAAAAAGATTGAAAAAAGCCGGGATCCATTTTACGGAGAGGTCGACATGGACCAGTTCAATCCCGGTTTTCTCCCGGTAAGCCGGGTCTATGCAATCCGGATCCACGCAGTATTTATCGGAATTCACCGCCAGGATCCTGACCTGGTGGCCGGCTTCCAGCAATCCTTCCGCGATCATGTTCATGGCAATAGGTCCTCCTTCCCGGGCAGGATAAGGGGATTTATTGCATAGCATCAGGACCTTCATGATCTCTCTCGTTTGAATTTCCGGGTGAAGGCATGGAAGAATTTTGCCCAGGCGTCCCAATCCAGCAGGGATGCATCGGCATTGGCCTTATAGGTGAGGAAGATCCCGATCGGGAGCAGGATGGCGGGGGCGATCCACATGCCTTCATAAGCCGGCAGCACCCCGGCGATCGCGTATTTCTCCCCGGTGAAGGAAAGCACCCAGAACAGGATGAAAAAAACCGTGGAAATGACGGCGGGCAATCCCAGCCCTCCCTTCCGGATGATCGCTCCCAGCGGGGCCCCGATGAAGAACAGCAGGAAGCAGGCGATCGAGAAGGTGAATTTCTTGTGCAGGACGATCTGGTGCTTGTAATAGATCTTGTCCTTGGTGTAATTATTGTCGTTGGACGACTTCAGGTTTTCGCTGACGGCATAAGCGGAGTTGCGGGCCGATTCCAGGATCAGCTTCCGGTCGTCGGGCCTGAACCCGCTCAGGAGCTCTTTCAGCGGCTTCATTTTCCGGATGCTGTCCTTCTGCCAGGGACGGAGGCTGTCATGCTGGGAGAAATAATAAAAGTTGCTCGTGAAGAACCGGTCGGAGATCACTTCTTCCAATGCCAGCTCATGCCGGAGCGAATCTATCGCATGGTTGAGCTGCCGGATGTTCAGCATCTCGTAATTGTTCCGGAACAGTTTCTCATCCGTCCGGATCATCTGGAAGGCCGACAGGTCGAAGACCTTATACTGCTCGTTGAACCGGGTGCGCTGGAAAGGATGCGTGATCTGTGAGTTCCGCGCATCGATCCGCTCCTCGTAATTGGTGCCGTTGTAAAGCCGGAAGATCAGGAACCGCTTGTCGGGGGTGAGCTCCATTTTTCCCCACTCGGCCACCGTGAGGGAAACATCGCCCGCCCGCCGGGTATGATTGTAGATCATGACCTCCCGGATGGTATTGCCATCCGGCTCTTTCTTGCCGACATAGATCACATAGCCCTCGATCTCCTTGTAAAAAACCCCTTCCTTTATATTGAACGCCAGTTTTTTTCCCCGTACGTCATACAGCAGCGACAGGAATTTCAGGTTCGCCACCGGCAGCACTACGTTGGAAAAATAGAAAGCCAGCCCGCTGATGAGGATCGATACGATGACAAGGGGCTTCATGATCTTGCGCAGCGAGATCCCGGCCGATTTCATCGCCACCAGCTCATAGTTCTCCCCGAGGTTTCCGAACATCATCAGCGAGGAAAGCAGGATCGCCAGCGGCAGGGCCAGCGGAACGAACGTCGTGGAGGCATAGAAGAGGAGCTTGACGATGATGTACCATTCCAGCCCTTTCCCCACGATATCGTCGATGTATTTCCAGAGGAATTGCATCAGCAGGATGAACAGGGCAATGAAGAAAGTCATCACCAGGGGTCCCAGGTAGGATTTGAGAATGAACCAATACAGCCGTTTCATGGAGAAGGCAGGCACTCCTGCAAAATTAAGTATTCTTTATAACGGAGAATGAATTAATGTATTTTTGCAAGCCCCACTAATCCTTTAGTCCATGCAGGTAACGGAAGTCACTGATAAACGCTCCCGAAAGGAATTCCTGGAAGTCCCGCACCTTATTTATAAAGGCGATCCTTTCTGGGTTTGTCCGCTGCACAGCGAAACGGAAGCTGTCTTCTCCCCGTCGGACAACACTTTCTTCAAACACGGCGAGGCAACGCGGTGGATCCTGAAGAACGACCGGGGTGAACTGATCGGCAGGGTCGCCGCAT
The DNA here is from genome assembly GCA_035505995.1 of Bacteroidales bacterium. Lineage (GTDB taxonomy): Bacteria > Bacteroidota > Bacteroidia > Bacteroidales > FEN-979 > DATJQF01. The sequence continues at coordinate 2,366 of DATJQF010000105.1, read as the reverse complement.
TCATCAACCGGAACAAGGCCTGGAACTTTCAGCAACCCACCGGCGGGATGGGTTTTTTCGAATGCATCCGGGACCGGGAAGCGGCCTTCCTGCTTTTCGATACCTGCCGGAGCTGGCTGCAGGAAAGGGGCATGGAAGCCATGGACGGCCCGATCAATTTCGGGGAAAATGACGTGAACTGGGGTCTCCTGGTGGAAGGGTTCATGCATCCCGGGCTGGGAATGAACTACAACCCGCCCTATTACCGGGAGCTGTTCGAAGCGTATGGCTTCCGGTTCTATTTCGAACAGGTCTCCAACCATCTCGACCTCACCAAAAAATTCCCCGAGCGATTCTGGAAGATCGCCGGCTGGGTCATGAGCAAGCCGGAATACAGTTTCCGTCATTTTACCTATGACCGGACCGATCCGTTCATCCGGGAAATGAAGGAAATTTACGATAATGCCTGGGCCTTCCATGAGAATTTCACTCCCCTGGATGAAAAGGTGATCCGGAAATCACTGAAAAAAGCAAAATTCTTCCTGGATGAGGAGATGATCTGGTTCGCATATCATAAAGAGGAACCGGCCGCTTTCCTGATCATGTTTCCCGATGTGAACCAGATATTGAAACACCTGAACGGGCGGCTGGGCCCGCTGAATATTGTCCGGTTTTTTTACCTGAAATACCGGAAGACCATTACCCGTGCCCGGATCGTGATCATGGGAGTGAAGCCGAAATATCAGCGCAGCGGACTCGAATCGGGCATCTTCTGGCATCTGAACGAGAAGATGAAGAACAAGCCCCACATCACCGAGCTGGAGCTTTCCTGGGTGGGGGACTTCAATCCCAAAATGCGCGCCCTGCATGAATCGGTGGGAGCCACCTTCGCCAAGCGTCACATCACCTACCGGAAATTATTCAACGAAGAGAGAGGATTCCGGCGGTCCACCATAATACCGGTGGATACGAAGGATAAAGTATCCAGAACCGGAAATGAATAAAAAAAACGTCCCGGGTATCCGGGACGTTTTTTTTCAGGGATCTCTTTCCGCTGTTATTGTACGATCATCTTGCTCGTTTGCTGCTGATCCCCGATTTTTACCTTACAGAAATACACACCCGAAGAAAGAGTCGAGCCATCGATCTGCAGGGTATGGGTTCCTGAAGCGAGGACCCCGTAATCAACGGAGGAAACGGTCTGGCCGGTCGTATTCAAGATGGTAACCGTAACCGGGCTGCTGGTATTAACCGTGACATCCAGTGACGTGGTTCCCCTGAAGGGATTCGGATGGCAGGTGCCGATGGAAGAACTTCCGATGGCGGTCGGTGAAGGAGCTCCGCCCAGCGTGAAGTCAGAGAAATTAAGGGTAACATCCTGGACGAAATTATGATACACCGGAAGGTCCGGCGAATTGTTCGTCAGGATGTCTTCCACGGTGACCGGCATATGAACGGCATTGTTCTCAACCCAGCTCTCAGGAGCCAGATAATGGAAGAAGGCCATGCCCCAGAGATTCGGATCACCGGCGGTGACATTGATAACCGGGGTGTTGAGGTAAGAATACACATCGCGTCCCCAGATCATCAGATCGGGATTGAAATCTTCCCGGTCCGTCCCCCAGGTTTTGTAATCCGAGTCCGTCCAGCTCACCATGATTTTCGATTGGTCGGGAGTCATGGAAGCCTGGATCCTGTGCGTCCAGCCTATCGATCCTGAGGTACTGCCGGACCACGTGGAATTCTCATCCAGGAGGTTATCGGTTGACAGGCTGTCGACCCATACGGCATGCCAGTTATCATTTTCATCCATGTAGAGTTCAAAGACATTATTGTCAACCGGGTAGCCGTCCGGGCCTACCCACACATAACCCAGGGAATCCGGGTTAATGGAATAAGAACCCCTGACTTCCGCGAAAATATGAGGCTTGCCCAGGGCATCCACGATAATATCGGCCTCGAATTTATTGGAAGTAGCCGATGCCGTAACCGAAAAGGTCGGTGCATACACATTCGGGTCGGCTGCAGTCGGTAAGATATGCGCCTGGATCTCCGGTAGCGTCCCCAGATCAAAGTAAGGAACATGCTGCCAGGTCACCCCTCCATCCGTTGATTTAATAAGCACCTGGCAATAGGCGGGATGAACGGTATTGTCTACATCAATGCCTTTCATGAGGACATAACTTACGGAACCATCCTTTGCAGAGGCAGAGTTTGCCCATCCTAAAAATCCGGCCAGCGTGTTATCAGAATTTTTCATGAGGTAAGGCGCCATATCAATCTGAGAGGCTGTCCAGTCAACCTTGGTGGTTGAGGGATTCCATACCCCCTGATGCCAGAATACATAATCTCCCGTCAGGTCGCTGGTGTACCAGGAACCGCTGAAA
>DATJQF010000104.1:0-18117 GCA_035505995.1 Bacteroidales bacterium | reverse complement strand
TCCCGTAATACCAGTCGGTATTGATCAGGACGGTTCCGTCGCAGTTCATCAGGAAGACAGGCTTTTTCGCGTCGCCGGTTACATTGCGGATCAGCAGGCGATCTTTCTGCCCACCCCGGAAAAAGATCGTATCTCCGGGCTTGAGGTTTTTGAACGCGGGGGCGGATCCATCCACCAGGGTGGCGGAAGTTTCGATATAAAAATGAGCCGCCACCGCCGTTACCGGTCTAAATCCCAGGAACAGGGAGACAGCCGCAAGAAAGAATTTTATCAGTTTCATAGGATCATCATACTTGGTTATTGCTTACTCCGGCAGGATCCTGCCTGGTTTCCCGCCGGGCCCTTTCCCAGTTCACGCTCTGCGTCCTCTGGATATACCTTGAGAATCCAAGGAATACGGAAAGGTTCATAATGAAAAAGTAATAGGGAACAAACAGGATCTTCAAACGTATCCGTCGGTTCTCCAGGTACCAGCCCACTCCGGCGGCCAGGTAAAAGGCTGCCTGGAACCAGAAAAGCAGGGTATAGATGCCGGTCCCGCTCAGTCCTTCCTGCCAGGCGAGGATAAAGCCCACGGGCAGTAGGAGCAACAGCGAAAGGGGGGCAAGGGTCCACCGAAGGACCCGGTGTGAAATATACTGGAACGACAGCACGCCGTAACGGTAGATGTTGAGGAGGGCGCTGAGCCGGATCACCGACTGGATCCCGCCTGCCGAGATCCGGATCTTGCGCTTGAGCTCTTCCCCCACGCTGGCGGAAGCCGTTTCGATGGCATATGCCTCCGGGTCATATTGGATCCTGTATCCCTGCTGGGCAACACGGAGGGAGATGACGAAGTCGTCGAGCAAGGTATCGGGCTCGATTTCCCGGAACAGCTCGGTACGGATGGCGAACAGTTCGCCTGCCGCCCCCACTACCGAATACAGCTCGGCGTCCCATTTCTTCAGCTGCGATTCGTACTTCCAGTACAGACCCTCGCCTGCCCCGGCGGCGGCATCCTTGTCCCGGTTATGGATGCGCTTTTCCCCTGAAACGCAGCCGACCTCCGGATCCCGGAACAGGTTTACGATGCGGCGAACCGATTCACGGCCGAGCATCGTGTTGGCATCGGAAAAGATCACGATCGGGGTTTTCACGAACTGCATCCCCCGGTTCAAAGCGCCCACCTTTCCGTTCCGTTGCGGAACATGGAACACCTCAATATCATTGAACTTCCGGAGAAGGTCGGGAGTGCCGTCGCCCGAACCATCGGTGACCCATATGATCTTAAGCTTTTGACGGGGATAATCGAGTGCCAGGGAATTCTGCATCTTCGCCGTCACCATCTCCCTTTCATTATAGGCCGCGATGAAAAGGGTCACTTCAGGCTCATATTCCCCGGGGAGGAAGTGGCCGGAAGACCTTCCGCGCAGTTTCCTGATCTTCAACAGGAGATACAGAAGCATCCCGTACCCTATATAGGTATAGAACACGATAAAGACCAGCAGCCAGAATATTATCTCAAAAAACAGCATACGTCACGTTATGTTTTTTTCACTCCAGATTCACCCTGCATGCAATTCCTCCATCCGGTCGTGCATTCTCCGGTAGATCCCGGCAATATTATTTTCCCACGAATGGCTGCGGGCCACTTTTCTTCTTTCTTCCTCACGGTCCGGTGAGTTTTCGGCCATCGCTCTCCGGATCAGCTGGGGATATTCCTCCGCATAATTTGCCAGGTAAACAGAACCATCAAATTCCGCCATCAATTCGGTCCGCGTAGCCACTACCGGTTTACCCAGCGACAGGTATTCATCAATTTTACGGGGATAGTTTCCGATCGTCACCTCATTGACGATCTGCGGGTTGATGGCGACATCAAAACTCTTGAGATAGGCAGGAAGCTCTTCCGGCCTTTTTCCGCCCAGGAAAAAGACATTCTTCATCCTGTGCAGCTCACTGCTCCTGAACGTTTCATCCTCCGGCCCGATCAACACCAGGTTCCACTCCGGGTGCTCCCGGGCGATCCGAAGCAGGATCGACAGATCCAGCCGCAGGGTGATCAAGGCTCCCATATACCCGATAATGGGCCTGGGGATGGAGGCGATATCGGCGGGCGTATCCAGGTGCTCCCCCCGCTCATAGAGGGTGATATCGCAGCCTGATCCCACGTTGAAACTTTTCGGGTTGTATTGCAGGGCCCTCCGGGTGAAGAAATCCGAATTGGCGAGCACCAGGTCCGATCTCCTCATCAGGTCTGCTTCCACCCGCGGAGCATGCCGCTTCCAGAAATCCATGGCCAGGAGGTTGTCCCGGTCATAATAGACCGAAAGGCGGGGACTGAGCATTTCCTTCAGGTGAAGGCCGCGATAGACATTATTGTCGTTGAAAAGGATGAAATCCGTGAAACCGAGACGATCGGCTGCAGAAAGGATCTGCCTGGCAAAACGCCGGTTATTGATGCGGTTCCCGAGATCAAACAACCCTTTCCACGGGATCCTGCCGATGGATTCCAGCACGGTTCTCGGGTACAGGGTCCACAGGTTCTCCTTCACCGGGATCAGGTCATCGGCCCTTCCCCGCAGGATCTCCATCCGTTTCTTCACCTTGGGATCTTTCCTTCCGCGGAGGATCGTCATGCGGTCGAGCGGGGAGTTCACGTACAGCACCCGGTTGCTCCTGGAAAATTCCGTGGCAATGTCCTTGCACTGGCTACCGATGTCGATATCCCAGGCCTGAAGGCTGATGACAATGATATCTCTGTTCTTGATCATACTGGATAGGTCCGTTTAAATTTAATTCGATCCGGCCGCCACTTCCCGGTAAACCTGCAATACCTTTTCCGCCATGGATCTCCAGGAAAATTTTGCGGCCCGGAGATACCCTTCCGCGATCAGCTTGTCCCGCAGATCCCGGTTTACGGATAATTCCTTCATAGCGCCTGTTATCTCTTCCGTTTTAAACGGATCAACGAACAGCGCTGCCTTCCCCGCCACCTCCGGCATGGAGGAAGTGCTGGAGGTGATCACCGGCGCACCGCACGACATCGCTTCCAGCAGGGGGATCCCGAAGCTCTCCCGCAGGGAGGGATACAGGAAGATGCTGCACTGACTGTAAATGGCGGGAAGATCCGTATTCGCGACATACCCGGGCAGGAGGATCCTGTTCATCAGGCCCGCATCGCCGATCTCCTCCAGCAGCTGCACCAGCGCTTTGCTCTCGTAATCCGGCATCACCAGTTGTGTTCCATCCTGGTTCATCCGGCAGTACCCGGAGAAGGCCCTGAGCACTCCTTTCGTGTTCTTTTTCGGGTCCGTATTCCCCAGAAAGAAAAAGAACCGCTCGGGAAGATGGTATTTCTCCCTGACCCTGGCTAATTCATTTTTATCGGTTACCTTCCTGAAATGGCTGCTTACGCCATTATAGACCACCGTGAGCCGGGCATCATCCCCCATCCTGAAGAATTCCCCGATCCGGCGCTGCTCGAATTCAGAGACCGTAATGATCCTGCGGCTGCGTTCCACCACCCGGGGCACGACCGAGCGGCGATAGGCGTTCCCGAATTTCTGGTAAGCAGTACCGTTTCCCGCCAGCAGGTCCAGGTAACCGTGCTCCATGTATATAATATCGTGAAGGGTGACGACCAGCGGAATGGAAGTGCGCACCGGAGCTGTATTGCTGGTGCAATGCAGGATCTCACACCCCATTTCCCGCGCTGCCCGGGGAAGCGATACCTGTTCCCAGTAAGGATAAAACCCGCCCTCCACCCGGATGATCCTGAAATTACCGGTCTCGCTCAGCACCTTGTCATCTTCATCGGGACTAACGAAGATGCAATATTCATTTTCGCGGTCGATCTGCTGCAGGTGGCGGATCAGTTCGAGCGCAACCATATCCATCCCGTGTTTCCTGGGTCTGAAAAGCCTTTGTCCCTCTATGCCGATCTTCATATTATTTTGTTTTAACCACCTGGTGCTCGGTATGGATGAATTCCCGGTTGGCGCCCTTGATCCCTGCCAGCGACCGGACCATCAGCAGCATACCCCGGGGAATGCCCGCCAAAGCCTTCCAGGTCTGCCGGTTATAGAACCTCCGCGGAACGGAAAGAAGCAGTGATCCGGCATACAGGATCCCAGTGGTCAGCCAGATCCAGTTATAAAGAGCCGGATTCCCGGCAAACAGGTTCCAGAGACCGAACACGGCACTCAGCAGGATCAGCGCACCCAGTAACAGGATCCTTGGCGGCAGGATGAACTGCAACGCCTTATCGAAATAATCTGCATTACCGGAGGTAAACAGCGCGGCTATTGCTTTAAGGATGTCCCTCCGGAAGTAATGGAATTGTGCCGAAAGCCACCTTCTTCGCTGCCGGGAGAAGGCATCGGCACGGCTCACTTTTTCATCAAACACCCAGGCGTCATCCAGGTATCCGATCCGGATCCCCCGGCTGAGCATCCTCAGTTCGATATCTTTGTCGAACCCTCCGACGGCATCCACGCCGGACATCATTTCCCGGAAGAAATCATACCGGAAGGCCATTCCCGATCCGATGATCGCGGACGAAAGCCCTGCCACCCGGTGCCCCTTGCGGAAGATATGATTGTTGATCTCCTCGCTCACCGCATCCAGGATGGCGAGGGAAGTATCCAGGTTCTTCGCCGTACGGTGGCCCTGGACCACGATCTGATCGCCGGTGAAGAAGGCATTGATCTTGCGAAGGAAGTCGGAGGCCATCTGGTTGTCGGCATCCAGGATCACGGCCAGTTCAAAGGCATCCCCGAGTTGCGCCATGGCGCTGTTCAAAGCTTTCGACTTAGTGCTCTTTTCAAAGGCCACTTCCACCACCCTTACCGGCATGTCCCGGAGGATCCTCAGCGTTTCCCCCTGCAACGTGTCCGCGATCACGATCACCTCGAAATCTTCCGGTGGATATTCCTGGAGTAAGGCGTTCCGGGCGGTTTCGACGATCACGCGGTCTTCCCGGTACGCAGGGATCAGGACGGCTCTCTTCCGGAAACTACCGGCTGCGGGATAAGTTGACTGGCGATAGAAGATCCCCAGGACCGCGAAAGCGAGGAAATAAAGGACCGCGCCTCCCACCGGCAGGTAAACGAGAAGCTGAAACAGATCCAGCCACATATGAAGGTGAGGGTTCATACGGATAAGGAGGGATTAATGAATATCTCTTTCGAAGAGAGGTTCCGGAGATGCCAGGCAATCGCTTTCCGGTAAGCCCCGAAATATTCCGTTTGCCCTTTCACCAGGTACAGCAGGGTGTTCTTGGGAATGGATACCAGCAGCAGGAACGCCACCGCGGTAATGAAACGTAGCCCGTGGATGTTCCTCCGGAGGAACAGCAGTCGTCCCCGGTTCAGGTAATAAACCTTTGCCGGGCTTAATTTTCCGGCAGTGACAGATTCTTTATGGAAGACCACGGAATCATGAACATACCAGAGCCGGTACCCGGCCCGGGTGATCCGGTTTGACCAGTCCAGCTCTTCGTAGTACAGGAAAAAGCATTCGGCCATCAATCCGACTTCCCTCATCACCCTTACCGGCACCATCATCGCGGCGCCATGGACATATGCTGTCTGCGTGTCCCGGTCGAACCTCCCGTCATTCTTTTCCCGGAAAGCCACTCCTTTTCCCCGCACCGTGTAGGGATTGATCCCTTTGAACCCGGCAAACTGAAGGGTATCGGGCTGGTGGAAATAACGGATCTGCGGGCTGACCGCGCCGATCGCCGGATCTGATTCCAGCTTATTGACCAGGGGCTCCAGGAATCCCGGCGCCACTTCGGTATCGTTATTCAGGAACAAAATGTAAGTGCCCCTTGCCTGACGGATCCCCAGGTTGTTGCCGCCGGCAAAGCCGGTGTTCTCCGGACTCCGTATCAGCCGGACTTCCGGGAATCTCTCCCCGATCACCGAAGGATCCTCATCCGGCGAACCATTGTCCACCACGATGACCTCCGTATTCGGATAGGTGATCCCGCGGAGGGATTCCAGCAGCTCGCAGGTCACCGCCGCGTGATTGTAATTGACCGTAATGATCGATACCAGGGGAGTTTCCATTTCTTTCAGATTGCAAGATCAGGTGGAGTAAGCACTGCCTCCGGAATGAACCTGGCATTGCCTTTTTTCCCGGGGATGAAGGCGTCGATCCTTCCGAAGGCCGGGTTTACGGCCAGCGTAATGATATATTTTTGCTGGAAGGTCAGCGTATTCAGCATGAACTCGTTGCTGCTAAAGGTCATTCCCGCGGTTTCCCCGTTCAGCTGGAAGGTGTTCCGGTTTTCGGAGACTTCCACATCCAGGTGTTCGGTGATGCCTACGCCGATCGCCTTGAGAAAAGCTTCCTTCCGGGTCCAGATCTCGAAGAACCGTTCGTAGGGGAACGCTTTCTCCCGCCGGATATAACGGAGCTCCGACGGGGTGAAGAATCTTTCAGCCACCGGCAGGTAGTCGAAAGCCGGGTTGATCTTCTCCACATCCACCCCGATCTCGGATCCCCGGCTGAAAGCCAGCACCGAAACCCCCGAGCTGTGCGACAGGTTGAAGAAGACGCCGGCATTCTCTCCCGGCAGGTAGGGCTTTCCGAATTCATTATACCGGATATCCAGCGCAGCGGCCGGGATCCCCAGGAAAGTGGAGAGCATCATCCTGAGCAGCCCGTGAACGATGATATAGCTGTCGCGGTCGTTCCGGAACCGGAATCGCTGACTGCGTTCCGATTCGGTCCGGGACAGCACCTTTTTCAGCTGCCGGAGCTCCTCCGGGTGAAAATCCTTGGTCACGAAAATGAAAAGAAGCGGGTAACTCCAGGCCGGACTCAATTTGATGTTTTCCGGGTAATAGATGACGGTCCTTTGAATGGGGTCCGTTATGATTTTAAACGTATTCATGATCTGTCTGTACGTTGGTTGGTAAATATTTTTCTCAGGATACTCTTTTTCCCATTTAAAGGCGCTTTTGGCTCCCCCGGCAAACTCAGGGAAAGGGACGGCTCCGGCCGCGATTCCGCTTTCTTCTGGTCCACCAGCGCCGCCAGTTGTTCCAGCGTGCTGTACTCAAAGAAGGCGCCCAAAGAAAGCCTGGGCCCGAATTCCTTTTCAATCCGGAGCATCAGGGAGACGGCAATCATGGAATGACCGCCGATATCAAAAAAATTATCGTGGATGCCGATCCGATCCATCTTCAACAGGGACCTCCATATTTCGGCCAGCTTCTGCTCCGTAGGAGTGCGGGGTTCCTCCGTTTCGGAAGCTGTTTGCAGGACTCCTGTTTGCGGTTCCGGCAATGCTTTTTTATCGATCTTCTTGCTGGCGGTCAGGGGAAAGCGTTCCATCCGCACCCATACCGGCGGTATCATATAATCCGGAAGTTTCACCCCGAGGAAGCGGCGCAAATCCCGGTGGTCCGGCTCCGAGCCGTTTACCGGTATATAATACGCCACGAGCATTTTCTCGCCCGATCCGTCCGTTCTCACCACCACCACGTTTTCCGCGATCTGTTCGTGCTGTGAAAGGCGCGTTTCGATTTCCGCAAGCTCGATCCGGAATCCCCGGATCTTAACCTGTGAATCGGCCCGCTCCAGGAAAACCAGGTTGCCGTCGGGCAGGTACCTGACCAGGTCGCCTGTGCGGTATAACCGGCCGGCAGGATCCCCTCCGAAAGGATCCGGGACAAAGCGCGAAGCGGTCATTTCGGGTAAATTAAGATATCCCGGCGACACCCCGTCGCCGCCGATATAAAGCTCGCCGGCGATCCCCACCGGGACCGGAACCTGTTTCGGGTTCAGCACATAAAGGCGGGTATTATCGACCGGGCGGCCAATCGGAACAGAACCTTCCCTTTCCGTGTCCGCCGCGGTCACTTTTCCGGCTACCGAATAAATGGATGTTTCGGTAGGTCCATACCCGTTCCACACCTCGAGGCACCGGGGCAGCAGCTCGCTGGCCAGTTGTACCGGGAAAGCTTCTCCCCCCAGCAGCACTTTCAGGTCAGGCTTCCCTTTCCAGGAGCTTCCTGCCAGCATCTTGAACGTCACCGGCGTGGCCTGGAACAGCGTGGCGCCGCTGCTTTCCAGTTTCTCCTTCAATAATTCCGGATCCATCGCGGTCTCCGGGGTGGCGATCACCACCTTCGCCCCGTTGAACAACGGCAGATACATCTCCAGCTCGGCGATGTCGAACGAGATCGTGGTCACCGCCAGCAGTACATCTTCCTTCTTCACCCCCAGTCTCCGGCTAAAGGAGTTCACCAGGTTCACCACCGAATGCTGCTTTACCAACACGCCCTTCGGTTTTCCCGTCGACCCCGACGTATACAGCACATACGCCGGCAGCTGCGCATCTCCGCGGGACCGGTTCTTCGATTCCTTTCCTTCATAGGATCTGACCTCTTTTACGTCGACGATCCCGGCAGCGTTGGCCGGCAGCTTCTCCGCCAGCGAAGCCTGCGACACCACCAGCACCGGGCGTGCATCCTCCAGGATCATCTCCAGCCTTCCTTTCGGATAGATCGGATCCAGCGGGAGATAGGTCGCCCCGGTCTTCGATATCGCCAGCAGGCTCACCACCAGGTCCAGGCTTCGTTCCAGGAAAACAGCTACGATCGTGTTCCTTCCCGCTCCTTTTTCCTCCAGCCAGGCTGCCAGCCGGTTCGCCTTTGCATTCAGCTCCGCATAGGTCATCCTTTCCTGCTCAAACTCCACGGCAACGGCGTCCGGGCTCTTTTGCGCCTGTTCTTCAAAGATATCATGGATACACTTATCCTCCGGGTATTCCACACCCGTTTCGTTCCACTCTACCAGCATCTTCTTCTTTTCGGAGGAGGTGAGCAGGGGGATCTCATCCACTAAGGCCGATTCCCTGGCAGCGGATCCTTCCAGGATCGTCACCAGGTGCCCGGCCAGGCGTTCGATGGTCTCTCTTTTAAAAAGACCGGTATTGTATTCCAGGGTGCAGGTCAGGCGATCGCCCCGGTCATTCACATGAAGGGTGAGGTCAAATTGAGCCGAGCGTCGCTCGCCTGCCGCCATGCGGATCGTCACTCCCGGAAGCGAGATATCTTCCCGGTAATGGGCGTAAAAATTGAAAAGCACCTGGTATACGGGGCTGGAATCCGGCGTACGCACAAGATTCAGCTCTCCCACGAGTTGTTCGAACGGCACATCCCGGTTCTCCATGGCCTGGAAGAACCTCGTTTTAAGCTGCTCCAGCGCCGCCGAGAAAGTCGTTTCCCCACCGGCAAGGAACCGGATGGGCAGCGTATTGATGAGCGGTCCGATGGTCGATCCCTGCTCTTCGGAATTCCGGGTGGAAACAGGCACACCGATCACCAGGTCCTCCTGGGAGGAGTACCTCGAGAGCAGGATGCCGTATGCGGCCAGTACGGGAAGGGACAGACTGATTCCATGGGTCCTTCCCAGGTCAAATATTTTTTTCCTCAGCTCCCCTCCGATCTCAAAATGAAATTCGTTGCCGTGATAGGTCTGAACTTTCGGTCGGCGGAAATCGGTCGGCAACTGAAGCGACTGCGGAATTCCGGATAATTCCTTTTTCCAGTACTCCAGCTGCATCCGGCACTCGTCGCTGCCGAGCCATTCCTGCTGCCAGTCCGAATATTCGGCATAGGTCATCCCCACCGCAGGCAGGGTGACCGGCTGGCCGGCAACCAGGCCTGAATAAACCGTCGTCAACTCGCTGAAAAAGATCCCCAGGGTCGCCGCATCGGATATCAGATGATGGGAATTCATCAGGAAAACATATTCCCTTTCCCCGGTTACGATCAGTTCGAACCGGAACAGCGGTCCCTGCTCCAGGTCGAACCGGTGAATCGCATTGGCCAGCGACAGGTCCGCCACGTGTTTTTTCTTTATTTCAGCCGGTTCATTACGCAGATCGGTCAGCACCAGGTCGACCCTGAGCCCCGGAAGTATCTTCTGCACGGGCTTTCCGTCGACCACCGGGAAGACTGTACGGAAGGATTCATGGCGCTGCACCATCCGGTTCAGCGACTCCTCCAGCACCGGCACGTTAAGATCCCCGGAGATCAGGTAATCCAGCGGGACATTGTATGCCGTCATCTCCTTATCCATATTCTCAAGCATCCAGATCCGGTTCTGGATGGAAGAAAGCGGATATACCTCCTTCTTCGTCCCGGGCCGGCTCACGGCGCCGGTTGCCCGCATCGCGTGGCCGGCAGTCATCGCCCGGTCCGCAAATATAGCCAGTGCTTCGATCGTCGGCTCCTCAAAAATGAGCCTGAAAGGCAGTTCGACGCCAAATTCCTTCCGTATCCTCAGGATCAGCTGGGCAGCCGTGAGAGAATGTCCGCCCAGTTCGAAAAAGTTCGAGGAAGCGCTGATGGGTTTTGTTTTCAGGAGATCCTCCCATATCAAGGCGATCCTGACCTCTGTCGGACCGGAGGGAACCCGGCCGGTCTCGCCGACAGTCTTTATCCCCGGCTGGTGGGCCGGAAGGGCATTCCGGTCGATTTTATGGTTCGCGGTGAGCGGCATCTTTTCGAGCCGGACCAGGTGGGCAGGGATCATGTAATCCGGCAGATTCTCTTTCAGATGCCGGAGGATCCCGCCGGGATCCGGTCCACCGTTCCCGGCCGTAGTATAATACGCAGCCAGAACGGGATTCCCGGGAGTATCTTCCCGGACGATCACTGCAGTTTCCCTGATTCCCGGGAAGCGGGAAATAACGGATTCTATTTCCTCCGGTTCGATGCGGTATCCGCGGATCTTGACCTGGAAATCGGATCGGCCGGCGAATTCGATATCCCCCGATGGCAGCGTCCTGGCCAGGTCGCCGCTTTTATACATGATCTTCCCTTTCCGGAACGGGTCGGGCAGAAACCTTTCCCGGGTCAGTCCGGGGTTGTTAAGGTATCCGGAGGCCACCCCTTCGCCTGAGATATAGATCTCCCCTGTCCGGCCTTCCGGCACCGGGTTCAAGGCTTCGTCGAGAAGATAGATCTCCATATGACCGGCGGCTTTCCCGATCGGGACCGAAGGACGGAGATCCGCTTCCGGGTCAAATTCATGGATCATGCATCCCACCGTTGCTTCGGTAGGCCCGTACTCATTGAAGATCCTGACGCGGCCGTCAAAACGCTCCCGGGCTTTTTGTGCGATGCCCCGGGTCAGGTTCTCCCCCCCGACGATCATCTTGCGGATCACGGAGCCGGAGACATCCATCTCCCCGATCATCGCGAGATGCGTGGGGGTCAGCTTGACGATCCCCACCCGGTTTTCCCGGATCACCCGCTCGATCAACGAAAGCTTGTCGTCGCCGGCATAGACGATGATCGAATTACCGGATGCCAGCGGAGTGAATAAAGAGGTAACCGTAAGATCGAAGGAAACGGAAGTGTACAGCGGGAAATCCATCTTTTCGCCATCCAGGTACACCTTTATCGCCCATTCGATATAGCTCATCAGGGCCCGGTGGGGGATCATCACCCCTTTGGGCGTACCGGTGGAGCCGGAAGTATAGATGACGTAGGCCAGGCTGGAAGCCTCAATTACCTTCACAGGCCGGTCTTCCGCTGAAGCAAGATCCCGGTAATCATCCAGCACCAGGATCTCCCTTTCAGGGCTTTCAAATGCCCGGGATGCGGAACCGGTCACCAATATCTTTGAACCGCTGTTCTCCAGGATATACCGGATCCTTTTCCCGGGATAATCCGGATCGATGGGAAGATAGGCTCCCCCTGCCTTGAGGATTCCCAGCACAGCGATGATGAATTCAATGCCGGGGTCCATCAGGATCGCTACGACCCCGTCCGGTCCGACACCCTTTTCCTGCAATAGCCCGGCCAGCCCGTTGGCTTTCCGGTTAAGCTCATCGTAGGAAACCGTCCGTTGATCCTGTATGACAGCTTGTTTCAGAGGATTTGCCAATGCCTGCTCCTCGAATAGTTCTATGACCGTTTGGTAGTTTTTCATCCTTCGTATCGATCTAAGATTCCCTGCAGCACGCCCGCGAAGACCCGGTCATTAGGCGGTGCAAATGTAGTCGAGTGTTCCCCGGGCACTTCGTGAACTTCAACCCCTTCCAGGGCGTATTTATCCCAACCGTAGTTGACCAGGTCGCGGATATAAAAGGTTTGTTTCATGGCTTTGAACACATGCACCTTTCCGTTGTAAGGCTTAACGATATACTTCCGGTCGGCCCTGCGGTTAGCGCGATGCACCTTCTTCAGGTACTTCGGCAATTCCTTCATGGCCCCGCTTGAAACGATCGTTTCCTGATCGATCTTAAAATCGAGGCCTGCTATTCTTTTTTTCAGCCCTGTCATCCTTCTCCGGATGACGGCGAGCTGGCTTTCTTCAGATGACCTGAAAAGATGGGCGGTATTCCAGGCGATATAATAGGTCAGGCTCCTGGCACGCTTAAGCTTTCTCCGGAAGAACGGAAGATGCGCAACGGGCTCATCCACATCGGTGTCGAACATCCCCAGGAACCTCACCTCCCTGCCCATCGCTTTCAGCTGGATCGCCATTTCATACGCAATCCTTCCCCCCAGGGAGAAACCCGCCATAGCATAGGGGCCTTCCTTGTCCACGGTCATGATCTCAGAAATATAATAGGCTGCGATCTCTTCTATCGTTTCGAGAGGCTTCTCTTTGCCATTCATTCCCTTAGCCTGCAACCCGTAAACCGGGACTTCCGGATCCAGGTACTTCGCCAGGGTGGTATAGAGCAGCACATTCAATCCCATCCCGTGGACGAGAAAGAGCGGCTTCCGTGATCCGGAGGGCCGGATAGGGACCAGGGGCCTCCATTTAAGCGATTCCGCCCCGTTGTCGATCAGCTTTGCGATCTGGTGGATGGTGCTTTGCTCGAACAGCATGGCCAGGGGCAGCCTCACTCCGAATGTTTTTTCAATCCGGGTCATCATGGTAACTGCAATGATGGAATAGCCGCCGGCTTCGAAAAAATCCTCATGAACGCCAATCCGGTTGATCCTGAGCAACGACATCCAGATCTTCGCCAGCTCCTTCTCGGTAGGCGTGGACGGGGCTGTATAATCATTAAGTTCCGCTGCTTCTCCGGATCCGGGGTCCGGCAGTGCTTTACGGTCCACTTTCAGGGATGCAGTCAGCGGAAAGCTATTCATCGGGATGAAATAGGCAGGAACCATGTAATCCGGCAATCGTTGCTTCAGGTATCTCCTCAGCTCCTGCGTATGGATCTTTTTCCGATCCTGTGAGATATAGTAGGCCGCGAGGGATTTTTCCCCCGCAGGGTCCTCCACCGCGATCACAACATTCTCCTTGATCCCGTCATATCCCGACAGGACCGATTCTATCTCACCGGGCTCAATGCGGAATCCCCGGATCTTGACCTGTGCATCGGCCCTCTCCAGGAAGACCAGGGAACCGTCCGGATAAAAGGAAACCAGGTCGCCGGTCTTGTACATTTTCGCTCCGGGATCCTTGCGGAACGGATCCGGCAGGAAGCGTTCCGCCGTTGTTTCCGGCAGGTTCAGGTACCCGGGAGACACTCCCGCGCCCCCGATATATAATTCCCCGGCATGCCCCGCCGGCACGGGCACCCGTTTCCGGTTCAGCACGTACACTTTCGTATTGTCCACCGGTCTCCCGATCGGGGCATATCCTTCACCGGCAGCCGATTCCTTGTCGATCTTAGCAATAACCGAGTAAATCGTGGTCTCGGTGGGTCCATACCCGTTCCAGACCTCCTTGCAGCGGGACAGCAGCTCCCGGGCGAGTTCTTTGGAGAATGCCTCGCCTCCGGAAACGACCTTCAGGTCGGGCTTCCCTTTCCAGGAACTCCGGATCAGCATTTTAAAGGTGACCGGGGTGGCCTGGAAGATCGTGGCATGGCATTCGTCCAGCTTTCTCATCAGGAGCTCCATGTCCATAGCCGTTTCCTGCGATCCGATCACCACCCTGGCCCCGTTGAACAGGGGGAGGAACATTTCCAGCTCGGCAATATCGAACGCAATCGTGGTCACGGCCAGCAGGGTGTCGTCCGGCTTAACCGCCAGCAGCTTGCCGATCGAACTGACGAGGTTCACGACGGAATGCTGTAAAACCGGCACTCCTTTAGGCTTTCCCGTCGAACCGGAAGTATACAGGATATACGCCGGTTTTTGAGGATTCCCGAGCGAAAGGTTCTGGCCTTTCCCGATGCTGTAGATTTCAGGATCATCCACGAGGATGACCTGCGCGCGGGTCTCGGGAAGCAGCATCTTCAGGGAAGCCTGAGTAAGGATGACGGAGGGCTTTGCATCCTCCAGGATCACTCCGATCCTGACTTTCGGATTCAGGGGATTCAGGGGGAGATAGGTGGCTCCGGTCTTAGAAACGGCCAGCAGTCCGGTGAGCAGGTCAAGACTGCGTTCCAGGTAAACCGCAACGATCCGGTCCTCTCCTGCCCCGCGTTCCAGCAGGTAAGCGGCGAGGCGGTTCGCCCTGTCGTTCAGCCCGGCATAGGTCAGGGAATCTTTTTCATAAACGGCGGCGACCGAACCGGGATATTGGCGCACCTGATCTTCAAAAAGGTCGTGAATGCAGCGGTCGGCCGGGTAGGGAGCCTCGGTCCGGTTCCATTCCGAAAGGATCTTCATTTCCTCATCTTCCGAGAGAAGGGCGACCGCTTCAATATCGGCATGCTCATGGGCGCTGAATGCGTCCAGCAGATTTTTCCAGTGCCGGATCATGCGTACCAGGTCTTCCTCCGCAAAGAGCCCGTCGCGACAAAAGAGGCTGCAGGATAACCGGTCGTTCCGGTCCTTCACTTCCAGGGAAAGGTCATACGGCGTTCCTCCGGACCGTTTCTCCCTGATCTCGATCGCGAGACCCGGGATGCGGATCCCTTCGCCGGAATAGTTCCGGTACCCGAAAAGCACCTGGAAAACCGGACTTTTATCCGGGGTCCTCCTGATCTTCAGTTCTTCCACGATGCTTTCAAAAGGAACATCCCGGCATTCCGTCGCGGCGCTGATCTTTGATACGGCTTGCTGAACTGCTTCGGTAAAAGTCATCTCCGGGCGGGCCATAAAACGGATCGGGAGTATATTTTCAAGGTTCCCGACCATCGACTGCAATTCAGGTTTTTCCCGGTTCGGAATGCGCATCCCGATCACAAGGTCGTCCTGGGAGGAATACCGGTGCATCAGCACGCCCAGCGCAGTGAGCAGGATCTCGGGAACGCCGGTTCCAAGGCGGTCTCCCAGCTTATGGATACGCCCCAGAAGCAGACCCTCAATCTCAAAGGACAGCTCCGCGCTGCCGTAGGATGCCTTGTCCGCCCGGCGGTCACCGGCAGGCAGTTGCAGCGGGGCCGGGATCCCGGAAAGCTCCTTTTTCCAGTATTCCATCTGCATTCGTCCTTCCCCGCTTCCCAGCCACCTTCTCTGGTGATCGGTAAAATAGGAATACGTGTATGGAAGGACCGGGAGATCCGGGACCTTGCCTTCGGTCATCGACCGGTACAAGGAGGCCAGCTCTTCCAGGAAGATCTTCACCGAAGCAGGATCTGCTATAAGCTCATGAAAATTCATCAGCAGGTGGTACTGATCCATCCCCAGCACCAGCAGTTCAAACCGGCACAGGGGTCCTTTCTCCGGATCGAACCTGAACTCCGAATTGGCTTTTGAACAGGCTGCCGTTTCCCTGGTTTTCTTATCTTCCTGCAGTTCTTCCAGGTGCACGATCTCCAGATCCGAACAGGGTTGCTCCATGATTTTCCGGACGGGCACGCCGTCGACCAGCGGGAAAACAGTGCGGAGCGCTTCATGTCGCAGGACCAGCTGACTGATCGCCCGTGAAAGCACATCGGCATCCAGGCTGCCGGTGATCTCCAGATCCACCGGGAACGCATGGCCCGGACGGGTGCCATTAAGATGTTCCAGGAGCCAGATCCTGCTCTGGCTGAAAGAAAGTACGGCCGATCCGGTTGCGGGCATTGTATCAGGCTTGGAAGAAGGCATAGCGGAACGAATTAATTGTTGGATTCACTCTGGTTTAAGACTTCCTGCAAAACAGCGGCAAAAAATTTATCATTGGGCGGCGCAAAGGTGGTGGAATGTTCACCCGGGATCACATGGATCCGGATCCCGCCCCTGGCATATTTTTCCCATCCGTAATCGACGGGATTCTTAATGTAAAAGGTCTGTTTCTTGGCTTTGAACAGGTGCACGATGCCGTCGTAGGGGCGGATCACATAATGGGAGGTCGCCCTGATATTGGACCTATGCACCTTGCGGAGATATTTCGGCAGTTCTTTCATGGTCCCCCGGGACACGAGATCCTGCTTATCGATCTTGAAATCAAGCCCGGTGAATTTTTTCTTCAGGCCCCGGAGCCTGCGCTTCAGGATCATCAATTTCTTCTCCTCGGTAGGGCGGAAGAAATGGCCTATATTCCAGCCCAGGTACCGCACGACCCTTTGCGTTTTCGCGAGGTTCCTTTGCAACGGAGGCAGGCCGGCAAAGGACTCATCCGCCGAAGCGTCGAAGAGCCCCAGGAACCGGACTTCCTTACCCATCTTTCTCAGCTGCTGTGCCATTTCGAATGCAATGATCCCGCCCAGGGAAAATCCGGCAATCGCATAAGGGCCGTCCTTATCCACGCTCATGATCTCCGAAATGTAGTAGGCGGCAATCTCCTCCATGGTGGTCAGGGGCTCCTCTTTCCCGTTCAGTCCCCGGGCCTGTAATCCATACACCGGCATTTCGGGATCCAGGTAATTGATGACCGTCGTGTACAGCAGGACATTCAGCCCCATCCCGTGGATCAGGAACAACGGCTTCTTCGATCCTCCTGGCCGGATCGGTACCAACGATCTCCACTTCAACGGATCCTCCCCGTTATCGATCACCTCGGCCATCCCGTGGATCGTGCTGTGGTCGAACAGGGTGGCCAGCGGGAGCCGGATCCCGAGATCTTTTTCGATCTGCAGCATCAGCGAGACCGCGATCATCGAATGACCGCCGATCTCAAAGAAATCATCATGGATCCCGACTTTCTTCAGCTTCAGCAGGGAAGACCATATCTTGACCAGCTCCTCTTCGGTAGCCGTTTGCGGAGGTGCGAATTCGCGTGAAAGCTGCGACGTTCCCCTTTCCGGCTCGGGCAGGGCTTTCCGGTCGACCTTGAGGGTGGAGGTCAGGGGGAATGCTTGCATGCCCACAAAAAAGGCGGGAACCATGTATTCCGGCACCCTGCTCTTCAGGTATTGCCTCAGATCATGGTAATCGATCTTGCTGTTTTCCCGGAGGACGTAATACGCGACCAGCATCTTCTCATGGTTCGAATCTTCGCGCACCACTACAACATTTTCCTTGATGCCGGGATACTTCGCCAGGACCGATTCTATTTCCCCCAATTCTATCCGGAATCCGCGGATCTTCACCTGCGAGTCGAGTCGGTTGAGGAAGATCACATTTCCTTCCCGGTCATACTGCACCAGGTCGCCGGTCTTGAACATCATGGCGCCCGGCTTGGGGGACCAGGGATCCGGAAGAAACCTTTCGCGGGTCATCTCGGGAAGATTGAAGTATCCAGCCGAGACCCCATCCCCGCCGATATAGAGTTCCCCGGGAATCCCGGCCGGCACCGGAACCATCTTCCGGTTCAGGATATAAAGGTAAGTATTGTCATACGGCCTTCCCAGCATAACGTACCCGTCGCCTTCCAGCTCTTTCGGGGTCACTTTCTTGGTGAGGGAGTAAATGGTGGTTTCGGTAGGGGCGTACCCGTTCCATACTTCCTTGCACCGGTCGAGCAGCTTCCGGGCGAGCTCTTTCGGGAGACCCTCTCCGCCGGAATACACCCTGATCCCGGGGCTTCCCTGCCATTCGCTTAATACCAGCATCTTGAACGTGACCGGGGTGGCCAGCAACAACGTGGCATGCGAGGTGTCCAGCCTGGCTTTCAGAAGCTCAATGTCCATGGCCGTTTCCTGCGAACCGATCACGATCCTTGCTCCGTGGCACAGGGGGAGATAGATCTCCATTTCCGCCACATCGAATGTGATGGTGGTCACCGAAAGAAGAATGTCTTCCGGGATCACTCTCAGTTTCTTGCCGAGGCACAGGACGTCGTTCACGGTAGACCTGTGCTTGATCTGCACGCCCTTCGGCTTCCCGG
>DATJQF010000103.1:0-2516 GCA_035505995.1 Bacteroidales bacterium | reverse complement strand
CACCAGGGGTCTCGGGATGGATCCTTAACAACATCCGTAATCCGCAATCCGTAATCCGTAATTAAAAAGGGTAAGCTACTTATATCGCACCGCTCAACTGTCGTACCCTTGCTTCCTTCCGGACCTGGGGGAGTTGGACAGGAGCTGGTCGTATAAGACTTACCCGCGGCAAAGATAGGAATTTTATTGCTTTTTGCTGCCGTTTTACGTTATTTTGCATGGATTCTTCATGTATCACCTTAACCAAGATCCTATGGAACCGAAACCCCGATCCGTTTCAATGAATGCGCTGTACTACGGTATCCTTACCGGAGCGGCATCCATTGTGCTGGCCCTGATCCTCTATATTGCAGGGCTTTATATGAACCGCTCACTGGGATACCTTTCCCTGCTGCTGCTGATCGGCGGGATGGCCTGGGGAACCCTGGAATACCGCAAGAATTACCTGGGCGGATTTATCAGCTACGGGAAATCGTTCACCTCCTGCTTCATGATCGGGCTTTTTGCCGGGATCCTGGGCGCCATCTATATGTTCATCTTCGCCAGGTTCATCTACCCCGGGTTTGCCCAGGAGATCCTCGATAAGGCGCAGCAGCAGATGCTGGAAAAGAACCCGAACATGTCCGATTCCCAGATCGAAATAGCCATGAAATATACCCGGATGTTCACTTCCCCCGTGATGATGGCCGTTTGGGGGCTGCTGGCCAATGTCTTCTTCTCGGTAGTGCTGGGACTGCTGGTCTCCATCTTCATCCGGAAAGAAGATAAATCGATGTCACAGAATGTAATGTAAATCCCGGCAGATGGACCTTTCGGTTGTTATCCCCCTGCTGAACGAAGAAGAATCCCTGCCCGAGCTGACCGGTTGGATTACCCGGGTCATGCAGGACAACGGGTTTACCTATGAGATCATCTTTGTGGACGACGGGAGCCGAGACCGTTCGTGGCAGATCATTGAAGAACTGTCCCTGCAAAACGCCGCGGTGAAAGGGATCAAGTTCCGGAGGAATTACGGGAAGGCCGCCGCCCTGAACATGGGTTTCGGCGCCGCCGATGGCGACGTGATCATCACGATGGACGCCGACCTGCAGGACAGTCCCGACGAGATCCCGGAGCTCTACCGGATGGTGAAGCAGGAAAACTATGACCTGGTCTCCGGCTGGAAAAAGAAAAGGTACGACCCGGTCTCCAAGACCCTTCCCACGAGGTTCTTCAACTGGTCCACCCGGAAGATGTCGGGCATTAAGCTGCACGATTTCAATTGCGGCCTGAAAGCGTACCGGAAAGAAGTGGTGAAAAGCATCGAGGTGTACGGCGAAATGCACCGCTACATCCCGGTGATCGCCCGGTGGGCGGGATTCTCCAAAATAGGGGAGAAGGTGGTCCATCATCAGAAAAGGAAGTACGGGAAGACTAAATACGGCCCCGAACGCTTCTTCAAGGGCTACATGGACCTGCTCACGATCTCTTTCACGACCCGGTTCGGCAAGCGACCCATGCATTTCTTCGGGCTGTGGGGCTCGGTGCTGTTCCTCATCGGGCTGGTGATCGCAGGATACCTGGCTTATGCCAAGTTTTTCCTGATGGGGTTCAAGATGACGGAAAGGCCGCTGTTCTACTTCGGGCTGCTGGCCATGATCCTCGGGACCCAGTTGTTCGTGGGCGGGTTCCTCGGCGAGCTGGTTTCGCGCAGCGCCTACGACCGGAACCAGTATGTAATAGAAAAAAAACTCAAGCTTTAGTCCGGGTGATCGATACGCGTGACGCGTTACGTGTACACTGAGAGCATGAAAGTAATAATCCTGGGACCCGCCCATCCGCTTCGTGGCGGTCTCGCTACGTACAATGAGCGGCTCGCAAGAGAATACCTTCTGCAGGGGCACCAGGTGACGGTATATACATTCAGCCTGCAATACCCTTCCTTCCTGTTTCCCGGCAAGACGCAATACTCTTCGGAACCTGCCCCGGAAGGCATCCCTATCCGGGTTGCGGTGAACTCCATTAACCCGTTCAACTGGCTGCGCATCGGGAAAGAGATCCGCAAACTCAGCCCCGACCTGGTCATCGTTAAGTTCTGGCTTCCCTTCATGGCGCCCTGCTTCGGCACCATCTGCCGGATCATCCGGAAGAACCGGCACACGAAGATCGTTTCCATCATCGACAACATCATTCCCCATGAGAAGCGGCCCGGCGACCGTGCGCTGGCAAAATACTGGGTGGGATCCGCTGACGGATTTATCGCCATGTCGCAGTCGGTCCTGGAAGACCTGCGAACATTCGATGATAAAAAACCGGTGCTTTTCTGCTATCATCCGTTGTACGACAACTTCGGAAAGCGGGTGGCCAAGGAAGAGGCGATCCGTCACCTCGGGCTGGACCCGGATTTCAGCTACCTGCTGTTCTTCGGGTTCATCCGGGACTACAAAGGTCTGGACCTGCTCTTGGAGGCCATGGCGGATCCGGGCATCAGGGAAAGAAAACTGAAGCTCCTGGTGGCAGGCGAGTTCTATACGGAT
>DATJQF010000102.1:0-32259 GCA_035505995.1 Bacteroidales bacterium | reverse complement strand
CGGGCATTGTTACGGTAGAAAAAAAGATTGGTATTATCCGGCATGTTCTCGCTGAAGGAAATGAAATCGCGGTCTTTGGAAAGCAGATTTTCCGAGATCATCTGCTTGAGGTATTCTTTCAGGGACGGCACATCGTTTCCGAAGATCAGGTAGCCGTCGCCGAGAACATAACAGGAACCTTTGATCTTGCTGAAAAAAGGACCCCAGAGATAAGGGACGATATTTGCCAGATGGAGCTGGCGGATCGTGTAGCCTTCATAACGGACTGAATCCGGGCGGTTACCGGTCATCCGGGCGAGGTTCATTAGCAGGCTGTCGGCCAGCAACCCGTCGGTCATGCTGAAAACGGCAAACTCGTTGTCGGGATAGCCCGGGATGGCGGCTGCGACAGAAACAGAAGCCATTTCTCTCCCGGTCCAGGGAAGAAAGTAATCCCGGATGGCCAGGTTATACTGGTTCTGGAGCCGGGTAAGTTCGGGATAGGAGGGGATGAACCCCTGGCGGTCGCCAAGAAAGCGGGTGAGCCTGGAATAGAATCGCCCCGGATCTTCCGTCGCAATATATATGAAGGAAGAGGTATTTCCCGGCAACACTTTGGTGATCTCGATCCGCTGGGGGGTTTGCTCCCGGAACACCGAAAGGTATTGGCTGAGGGTATCAGACAGGGTGGTAAAGCCGTTCACCAGGAATTCGTCTCTTTTAACGATCATATCCAGCCCGCTCCAGTCGGCCAGGCGGCTTTGCTTCTCGGCTTCGAAGTTGGTGCCTTCCTTCAGGATTTTTGAAAGGAAAGGCGGCAGGAGCCGGTAGTTGATATAGAGGTTCGCATTGACTTTTTTCCCGGTGATCGCTTCCACGTTCCGGAATCCGGTGGAAGAGACCGAAGGCAGGTTCAGCATGATCTGGTCCAGCGATTTGCTGACCAGGTCGGGGTATGCGCTTGCGATGAAGACCCCTTTTCCGACTGCAACGTAAAGAGGCTCTTTCTCCCCCCTGAAACTGATGCGGATCAGATCGGAATTGCCATACGGGAAAGTGGCGATGGAAGCCTGGCCAGCAAAATGGGTCTCGATGAACTTTTTTATCACACCGGAGGGCTCGTACCCGGAGAGCTGGATCAGAAACATCCATACCGGCTCATCCCTGCCCTTGACCGTCATCACCAGGTAAAGCGGATGATCCCGCATCATCACCATCAGCTTCTCATCTGATTTCAGGATCGAATCGAACCGGTTCATACCGGAATCCAACTTTGCCAGGGAAGGAATGAGGGTCAGCTTTTTCCAGATGAGGTTTTGCTGGCTCACTTCCTTCCAGAACGCATGGGGATTGTTGATTTTCAGGATCAACGCGGTATTCACCGGGATCGCCTTCAGCGGGGATTCCGAACGCGAATTCATTTTGATATAAAGCAGCCACCCCAGGTAGGTTAAGCTGGCAAGGACTACCACGGTCCCCAGTATCAGGAAAATGGTTCTCCAGGATCTGATCACACCGGTACGGATGTCATAAACTGCTCAAAAATAAAGGGAAACCGCAATACCTGGCAGGAAAGAAGGAAATTAAATTAACAGAAACCTGTTAATTAAAACTCCAGCTTCAGTTGTCCCACCAGGTTAAAGCTCTGCCGGTGGTGGACACAGGAGCCGTATTTCATGATGCCTTCCCGGTGCAGCTTGCAGGAATATCCCTTGTTCCGGTTCCAGTGATATTGCGGGAACAATTCGTGCAGGGAAAGCATGTATTCATCCCGGTAGGTCTTCGCCAGTACCGAAGCCGCTGCGATCGACAGATACTGATCGTCACCCCGGATCACGCAGATATGGGGGATCCCGGGAAAGGGCTCGAACCGGTTCCCGTCGATGAGCAGAAGCTGGGGCGGCATTCCCAATCCCCTGACTGCCTGATGCATGGCTAAGAAAGATGCATTCAGGATATTGATCCGGTCGATGATCTCCGCTTCCACACGGGATACGGACCAGGCCAGGGCGGAGGATTGAATGAGGGTACGGAGCTCCAGCCTCTGTTTTACGGTCAGTTTTTTGGAGTCCCTCAGCTCTTCGTTCCGGAAATCCCTGGGCAGGATCACGGCCGCTGCAAAAACCGGTCCTGCCAGGCAGCCCCTGCCGGCTTCATCACATCCCGCTTCGGTCATGTCTTCCGTATAATAGCTTTTCAGCATGCTGCGACCGGTTCAGAAGAATTCATACAACGAATTATGCACCAGGATAAAGAGAAAGAAGAACAAAAATGCCAGCTCCTGCCAGAACGGCTTCCTGAGCCTGAGCATGAAGGCTGTATAGACAGAAGACAGCGGGATGATCATCAGCAGGAAATGGAACGACAGGTTGATATTTGCGAAAGGGGCTGAAAACAGGACGACCAGGAACACCCAGTTGACCAGGTAGGCTTTCGAGCGGATCTCGATCGTCTTCTCCGAGAACCGTCCGAACCCGCTGATCAGCCCTATGATCATGAGCAACAGCAGGATTCCGGTCAGGATGAAATAGATGGTCCCTTTCACATATTCCACCTTGAAATGGATCGCATACGAATGCAGGTAAATGAAGGTCCGCGCCATGAACCTGTCGAACCAGAAATAGTAAACTCCCAGGAAAATGAAAGGCGTCGCCAACCCGATCAGAAGGGTCAGATAGTCTCTCCAGCCGGTGGAACGGAAAAGGATGAGCGCCACGAACAGCAGGATCGTAAAAAAGAGGAAAGGCTGGTAGAACAGTGCGCCGATCGCGGTGAGGAATCCCGCCGAATAGGTAAGATCCAGGAACTCGTTCCGGTCGTAGGATCCCATCAGGGTCCGCAGGATCATCAGAAGGAGAAAAATGCAGATGTTCACCGGGTGCAGCGTAAGGAAAGCCGGGTAGTAGCTGGCGAGGATCACAAAAATGAAAGCGGCCAGGGAGGAATTTTTGAGAAGGATATTGTTACGGGTCAGAAGGTCATTCAGCAGGAAGGCGGATGCAAGGGTAAGGAGGAATCCCAGGACGGCGCTGAGAAGGGGGATCCCGTTCAGCAGCGTGTACAGAAGTGCATAAAGGGGAACCACCCCGGAGGGGGCCGGCATCACGGGCGGTGTGAAAAAAGCCTTTCCCCAGAGCAGCAGCCCGGTCACAATGATCACGCTGTACTGCGAGGCAAAACTTTTCTGGAAGAAGCGGATGAACATATTTAAGTCACCAAGTCAACAAGTCACCAAGTCACCAAGTCACCGGGTCAGCTTTACAGATCAAAGCCGATATCCCGGCGGTAGGATTTTCCTTCAAATTGAATCATTCCGGCGCTCCGGTAGGAGGCGGTCAGCGCTTCCTTCAGGCTCGCACCGAAGGAGGTTACCGCGATGACCCTGCCGCCGGCGGATACGACGGAACCCGATTCCCGGCCCACGGCGGTTCCCGAATGGAACAGCAGACTTTCCTTCACGTTCTCAAGCCCGGTGACGGATTTTCCCTTTTCATATTCCCCGGGATATCCTTCTGATACCAGCATCACGGTTGCCGCAAAACGGGGATCGACCTCTATTTTCCTGGTATGCAGCTTTCTTTGCGACGTCGCGATAAACAGATCTACCAGGTCATTCTTAATGCGGGGCAGAACCGACTCCGCCTCCGGATCCCCCATCCGGCAATTATATTCGATGACATACGGGTCTCCGTTCCGGTTCATCAGGCCGAAAAAGATAAAGCCCCGGTAGTCCAGTCCTTCCGATTTCAGGCCCTGAAGGGTCGGCCGGATCACCTGTTCCTCTACCTTCTTCATGAATTCGCCTCCGGCGAACGGCACCGGTGAAACGGAACCCATGCCTCCCGTATTGGGGCCGGTATCGCCCTCTCCGATCTTTTTATAATCCTTGGCTTCCGGCAGGATAAGGTAGGTGTCGCCGTCCGTCAGCACAAACGCAGAAAGCTCAATGCCCTGCAGGAATTCCTCGATGATCACCCGGCGGGAGGCTTCCCCGAAGCGGGCATCCCGGAGCATGGAGGTGAGCTCGGCCGAAGCTTCCTCCCGGGTTGGGCAGATGATCACTCCTTTGCCGGCCGCCAGCCCGTCGGCTTTCAGCACGTAAGGAGGTGCCAGGGAAGCGAGGAACTGCAATCCTTCGCCGAGGGTCTCTTTCTTGAAAGTCCGGTAGGCGGCCGTTGGGATGCCATGCTTCATCATGAAGCTCTTGGCAAAGTCCTTGGACCCTTCGAGCAAGGCTGACTGCTGCACGGGCCCGATAACCGGGATCCTGCTCAGCCGGTCATTGGCAAGGAAATAATCGTGGATCCCCTTCACCAGCGGATCTTCCGGTCCCACCACAACCATCTCTATCCCCGCTGCCAGCACAAAATCACGGATCGCGGGGAAGTCCTGGACGGCTATTTTCACATTGGTCCCGGCAGAAGCGGTGCCTGCGTTGCCCGGGGCGATGAACAGCCGGGTCAGCAGCGGACTTTGAGCCATTTTCCACGCCAGGGCGTGCTCTCTTCCTCCCGAACCCAGCAGCAGGATTTTCATAGGATATCAGTCGGTTTGGATTGCTTTTTCAATCGATTGCCAGAGCAGATCAGCGGTTTGCTGCCAGGAGAACAGGGATTGCCGCAGCGTTCCCCTGCGAATCAGCTCTTCACGGAGTTCGCTGCTGTCATACAAGTCCCTCATGGCTTTGGCGATGCTTTCCGGATCAAAGGGATCCACGAGCAGCGCCGCCTCCCCGGCCACTTCGGGCATGGAGGTGACGTTGGAGGTGATGATGGCGGTCCGGCACCGGAAGGCTTCCACGATCGGGATCCCGAAGCCTTCAAAGTAGGAGACATAGGTCAGCGCCAGGGAGGAAGCCAGCATTTTCCCAAGATCTGCGGCTCCCGCCCTCCCGGAGAAGACGACCTCATCCCGGTGCTTCATCTCCCCGAATGCCTGGTTGATCGGACGGGTCCACCATTTCTTCGCGCCCACGATGAGGAGCTTCACCGTCGAGGGACGGGACTCCCTGAAAAGATCAAAGGCCCGGAACAGGTTGACGAGGTTCTTCCGGGGATGAAGGGACCCTATAAAGATAAAATAGGGGGCGCCTCCCGTGTATTTATCCCGGACGGCCTGCTGTTCCCCCGCGGTCAGGGGCCCGAATTGCTCATTCGCGCCGTTATAGACCACATCGATCTTTTCCGGGTCCACCCCGTACTGACGGCTGATATCCTCCCGGGAATACTTTGAAACTGTAGCAATCCTCGCGGCTTTCCGGGCGAACTTCGGGAAGTAATGATGGTAATAGCGGTAATACCAGTAGGGAAGGTCTTCGGGATAATGCTCAAAATTGAGGTCATGGAAAACGGCGAGCGACTTCACCCGGGTATGCAGGGAAAGGAACCCGTCGGGCGAAAGGAACAGGTCGGGTTTAAGCCGGTTCAGCAGTCGCGGCAACGCGATATCGAACCAGATGCAAAAAAGCAGGGGATGCCGGGCAGGCGGAAACAGGACGAAGGGAGTGATATTGTCAGAGAAAAGGAAGGCGGGATCGTAAGGGCGGTCGAAGATGAAGAAGAACCGGTGCTCCGGGTGCTGCACCGTGATCCGCTTCAGCGACTCAAAAGTGAACCAGCCGATCCCTTCCAGTTTATCCTTAATGAGCAGGCGGGTGTTTACAGCAATGTTCATCAGCGTCCGGCCGCGTTACAGAGGTTGTCAATGAGTAAATTAAATCGTTACTTTTTAGCAAATATCTTAATTTTTTTTGAAGTGCAGGGTAAAAGTTTCGCCCCCTGGAGCTTTCTGCCATCACTCATGCAGCGGAGATTTCTAACCAACCCGGCCCCGGGATCACTTATTTCAACAACCGGAATATTGCTTAAAACCATCATTTGCCGACCAGGCATTTCCCGGGCATCCTGGTCATGAAGATCCTGCTTTCTTTCGCCCGGGCATCTGTCCGGAGGCTCCTCCATTTCCGGTCCCTGCTGCGAATCCTCCGGGAAGACCGCTCACAGGCTTCATTTCCTGCGGAAGAAGGACCATTGGTAATATCAGAAAATTCCCTAAATTTGGCAGCAAATTCATATATTGTTATGATAAATGAAGTTAAAAGGAATGAAGATTTCAATTCCTCCAGCCTGATCATATTCCTGTACCGTTACCGCAAACCTCTCCTGATCGTCGGGCTGGCGGCGCTGATCTTCTCCTGGTTTTTTTCTCTTCCGTGGTTTATCACACCGAAATACCAATCCACTGTCATCCTCTTCCCTGCGAGCACGAACGCGATCTCCAAGGCGCTATTGAGCGAACAGCCCAGCAAGGGCCAGGACCTGATGAGTTTCGGGGAGGATGAGCAGGCGGAACAACTGTTGCAGATCCTGAATTCCAACCGCATCCGCGACAGGGTAATCCGGAAATTCAACCTGATGGAGCATTACGGGATCGACAGCACCTCCCGGTATAAAAATTCCCAGCTGTACCGTGAATACGACCGGAATATCACGTTCCGGAGGACGGAATTCATGGCCGTGAAGATCTCGGTACTGGACAAGGATCCCCAGATGGCGGCCGACATCGCCAATTCCATCGCTTCCCTGCTGGACTCGGTAAAGAACGAAATGCAGCGGCAACGCGCGATCCAGGGATTCCGGATCGTGGAACAGGAATATAACAGCCTGAAGCAGGATGTGAATGTCATCGTGGATTCCCTGGTCAAACTGGGGGAACTGGGAGTGAATGACGTGGAGTATCAATCTCAGGTCCTGAACCAGCAACTGGCGGTCGCCCTGATGAATAACAACCGTGCGGGAGCCGCGGCCATCCAGAAAAAGCTGGATATCCTGGGGAAATACGGAGGTATTTATCTTTCGTTGAAAAACGCCCTCGAATTCAAGACCGACCAGCTGACGCTTCTCCAGTCAAAATACAAGCAGGCCAAGGTAGATGCCGAGGAGAACCTCCCGCAGAAATTTGTCGTTAGCGACGCTTACAAGGCTGAGAAGAAATCTTACCCGGTGCAGTGGCTGATCATGCTGGTAACCACCATCTGCGCCCTGTTGCTGGCGATCTTCGTCATCCTGATCGTTGAAAAGATCACCCTTTATAAATCCCGGAAGAAATTCCAGGTCAGCTAGAACCCTTCAAAAGAAACACGAAATAAATCATCCTATGGAAGATCTCTTTAAAAGTAAAAACATCCTCGCGATCCTGATCCGCTGGAAGATCCACCTGATTGTGATTATCATCGTCACCGTCCTGCTCGCGGTCTTCTTCTCCAGCCCGATCTTCATCACCCCCCTGTACAAGTCGTTCGCTATCGTCTATCCTTCCAATATCTCTCCCTATTCCGATGAAACCGAGACCGAGCAGATGATCCAGATGCTGCAGTCGAAGGAGATCCGCGACAGCATCATCACGAAGTTCGACCTGCCCCAGCATTACGGGATCGACCGCAATTATAAATATTACACCAGCACCATGCTTTGGGAATACGGGCAGAACGTCAGGATATCGAAGACCCCGTATTCCGCCGTCTCCATCGAAGTTTGGGATAAGGATCCGAAAATAGCCTGCGACATGGTGAACGAGATCATGTACCAGTACAATTATAAGGTCCGCAGCCTGCACAAGGAGAAATTCTGGGAGGTGGTCGTAAATTACCGCACGGTGGTCAACATGAAGAAGAAAGAGCTGGATTCACTCTCTCAATTATCGGAGGAACTGGGTCAGAAGTACGGATTGCTGGATTTCCCGAACCAGACCCGGGAAGTGATGCGCGCCTACCTGGGAACGGGTGAGTCCAGGTCCAATAACGCCGGCGAGGTGAAGCGGCTCAAGAAGAACCTGGAAGAAAAGGGCGGACAGCGGGAGCTGGTATCCGATATGATGCTGGCCACCACCAAGTCGTACAGCGAGTTCAAGCTGGACCATGACCGGGCGGTCCTCGACTGGAACCGGAACTACACTTTCGTCAATGTTCTGAATAAGCCGTTCCCGGCCGATAAGAAATCGTATCCGGTCCGCTGGGTGATCGTCGTGGTCTCCACCCTGGCGGTACTGCTGCTTGCCATCGTGGTCATCGGGTTTATTGAAAGGTGGAGAAAGCCGGAGGAAGGAAACCCGGAGATCGTAAAGTCTTAACCCCCCCGAACCTTGCTGGATCGTGCAAAAATAACCTGGGTTTACCTGATCTGCGGACTGTTCATTGCCGTGAACGCCTACCTGCTGGTAAGGGATCTTTACTGGGCCTTACTGATCCCGGCGCTCCTGGTGCTGGCCTACCTTTATTTTTACCGGCTGGATCTGATCCTGTTCCTGGTCACGTTCCTGACCCCGGTAGCCATCAACATCACTAACCAGGAATTCGGGGTCGGGGTGTCTCTTCCGACCGAGCCCTTGCTGTTCGGCGTGCTGGTGATGTTCCTGGTGAAGATGATCTATGAAGGTCATTACGACCGCAGGATCCTGCGGCACCCGCTTACCGTCATCATTCTCCTCCAGCTGACGTGGATGATCCTGACGAGCTTGACGAGCCAGATCCCATTGGTCTCCTTCAAATACCTGCTGGCCCGCCTCTGGTTCGTTGTTCCTTTTTATTTCCTGGGGATCCTGTTGTTCAAAAAGCCCGGGAATATCCGCACCTTCATGTGGCTGTATGCAATTCCGCTGATGTTTGTCATCGGGTACACCACCTATCATCATTACCTGCTCGGATTCGATGAGCAGGCAGGGCACTGGGTGATGGAACCCTTTTACAATGACCATACCGCCTACGGGGTGGTTCTGACTTTGTTTATCCCGGTATTTGCGGGGTTATCCTTCACGCGGATCTATTCCTGGACGTTTCGTTTCCTCTCTTTTCTCGTGCTGGTTGTCCTGCTGGGTGCGCTGGTGCTCTCGTTCAGCCGGGCCGCCTGGGTGAGCCTGGCCTTTGCCATCGTGGTCTTCCTGATCGTCTTGCTGCGCATCAAGTTCAAATGGATCTTCCTGGTGCTCCTTTTCCTGACAGGGGTATTCCTGCTGTTCCAGAACCAGATCTGGGACCGGCTGGAAAAGAACAAGCAGGGTTCCTCGGCCAATTTCGTAGAGCACGTCCAGTCGATTTCCAACATTTCCACGGACGATTCAAACCTTGAACGGATCAACCGGTGGCAATCGGCGATCCGGATGTTCGCCGAACGCCCGGTCTTTGGTTTCGGCCCCGGCACCTACCAGTTTGAATATGCACCCTACCAGCATTCGAGCGAGAAGACGATGATCAGCACCAATGCGGGCGACCGCGGGAACGCGCACAGCGAATACATCGGTCCGCTCTCGGAAAGCGGATTATTGGGGATGTTATGCGTGATCGCCCTGGTGGTCATGATGATGGTTACCGGGCTGAGAGTCTACCGGAAGGGCACCCACCCCGAGATCAGGATCATGGGCCTGGTCGTCATGCTCGGCCTCATCACCTATTTCTTCCATGGCACCATGAACAATTTCCTCGACACCGACAAAGCATCGGTCCCGGTATGGGGCTTCATGGGCATCCTGGCCGCCCTCGACATCTATTTCACCGGAAAAAAAGAAGAAACAGGGGAGAAGTAAGCAGAGCCGGTTCTTTACTTCAGGTTACGGATCAGATCGGGAAGCTTTTTCAGGGCTGCCAGTTCCTTCCATTTCGTGCGGACTTCCCCGACCGGGGTCCCCCAGTAGGTTTTACCACCTTCGAGCGATTTATCGATGCCGGAAAGCGCCAGCACCACTGCCCTGGCGCCGATCACCAGGTCCTTGTTCACCGATACCCTTGCCCACAGGATCACATCGTCCTCGATCCGGGTCACGCCCGCGATGGCGCAATGGGCCCCGATCAGGCAATTCTTCCCGATAAACGTATCGTGCCCCACCTGCACATGGTTGTCGATCTTGGTCCCGTCTGAAATGACCGTATCTCCGGATACGCCCTTATCGATGCTGGTCAGCGCCCCGATCTCCACCCGGTCGCCGATGACCACCCGTCCGCAGGATTCAAGCTTTTTATACCCTTCCGGCCGGCGCTGGAAATAGTAGGCATCGGCGCCCAGGACTGCACCGGAATGGATGATCACGTCGTTCCCGATCACCGTATGGTCATAAATGCTCGCATTGGCGTGAATGAGGCAGTTCCTGCCGATCGTGACATGGTTCCCGATAAAAACGCCGGGCTGGATCACCGTGCCTTCGCCGATCGCTGCCGACGGGCTGATCGCTGCCACGGCTTTTTCAAACGGCCGGAAGCGGGTAGCCAGGAATACGTAATCGTCGAACGGTTTGGAGCTGATCAGCAGGGCTTTTCCGGCAGGAGGCGGCACCTCTTTGTTGATCAGGATCGTGGTGGCTTTCGAGTGGAGCGCTTTTTCGTAATATTTGGGATGATCCACGAAGGTCAGGTCACCCGGCTCCACCATGTGAATTTCATTGATGCCGGTCACCGGGAAGTCCGGATCCCCGATAAACCGGGCCCCGATCAGACTGGCGACGGATTTAAGAGAAATGGGTGCGGGAAACTTCATTTGTAAATTTCTTAGACTTTAACCCTCTCCGAGTATCCTCCCGTACGGGTATCCACCCGGATGACATTCCCGATCTCAATGAACAGCGGGACCCTCACCACCACGCCGGTTTCGAGCGTTGCGTCTTTCATGGCATTGGTGGCGGTGTTTCCTTTCAGACCGGGCTCCGTGTAGGTGACGGCCATTTCCACGTAGGTGGGAAGCTCGCAGGAAAGCGGGGTCTCGGTATCGGCATGGAACAGGATCTCCACATCCTTGCCCTCTTTGAGGAAGGCCGGCGCATTGATCAGCTCCTCCTGGATATAGATCTGGTCGAAGTTTTCGTTGTTCATGAAATGGTAGCCGGAATCGTCCTTATACAGGAACTGATATTTTCTCCGCTCCACCCGGGCGATATCGATCTTCACCCCGGAATCGAACGTATTGGCGATCACCCTGCCGTTCTTGAGGTTCTTCAGCTTGGTTCTCACAAAAGCCGGTCCTTTCCCGGGTTTCACATGCTGAAACTCCACGAC
This sequence comes from Bacteroidales bacterium, assembly GCA_035505995.1. Classification (GTDB taxonomy): domain Bacteria; phylum Bacteroidota; class Bacteroidia; order Bacteroidales; family FEN-979; genus DATJQF01. Next base: position 21,245 of record DATJQF010000102.1, on the reverse strand, counting down.
GGAGTACAGGTCGTTGTTGTATTCGATCACCAATCCGTTCCGGATGTCTGCGGTTGTTGCCATAAGTCAGGATTACAGGTTAAACAATCGGGGGTGCAAAATTAGGTTTTTTTCCGGATGGTTTGAAGTCGCCGATGAAAATCTTTGATTCACAGAAAGCCGTTTCCTCTTTTTCCAGGTTGGAGCAAATGATCACCGTCCGCTGCCGGCGGAAATCGCTCACCAACCCGAGGTACCATTCCATTCCCGGGCGGTCCAGGTTGGTGGTGGGCTCATCCAGCAGCAGCAGCGGAACGTCGCTCAGAAAAGCCAGCACCAGCCGGAGCCGCTGCTTCATCCCGGAGGAGAACTGCGACAGGATCTTCCCGGCGGCGGGGCTGAAGCCCAGCAGGTCCCTGACCGTGGCAAGCGAGTGCCCGGGCACCATGCGCTTGAAGGAAAAATGGAAACGGAGCATCTCCTCCAGGGTGAATTCCTCGATCAGCTCCAGGTAGGGAGCGGCGATCATCAGGTACCGGAAAATGCTGTCCGTGCCGATCTCCCGGCCGTCGATGTGGTACCGGACCGTCCCTTCGGAAGGATGCAGGTTGCCCGAGATAAGCTGGAGCAAGGTGGATTTGCCTGAACCGTTCTTGCCCAGGATCGCGCAGGCGCAGCCGGATTCAAAAGTATGGGTAAGGTTACGGAAGATCCACTCGGAACCGAATTTCTTCCCGGTGTCCGTGAGGGTGATTTTCACTTCTCCGCTTTATTGGTCCCCAGCTTGGAATACCCTCTCATGATGCCCCGGCTGGAGTTGTTGATGAAGGACAGGATCTCATCGCGCTCGGCGGTGGCTTCCACATCGGCTTCGATGATCTCCAGCGCCTGGGAGACATTGTATCCCCGGAGGTAAATGATGCGGTAGATGTCCTGGATGTGGTTGATCGTATCCATATTGTATCCCCGGCGACGGAGCCCGATGGAATTGACTCCCACGTAGGAGATCGGTTCACGGGCTGCCTTGGTATAAGGGGGAACATCCTTGCGGACCAGCGAACCGCCCGAGATCATGCAATGGGCTCCCACATGGCAAAACTGGTGCACAGCCACCATGCCGCCCAGGATGGCCCAGTCGTCGATCACGATATGACCGGCCAGCGTCGTGGCATTGGCCAGCACACAATTGGTGCCGATGCTGCAATCATGGGCGATATGCGTATACGCCATCAGGAGGGAATTGTCCCCGATCACCGTTTCATAGCTGGCCTTGGTCCCGCGGTTGATCGTCACATACTCGCGGATGGTCACATTATTCCCGATCTTTACGATCGTATCTTCCCCCGCGAATTTGAGATCCTGAGGAATGGCAGCGATCACCGCCCCGGGGAAGATCCGGCAATTTTTCCCGATGCGGGCTCCTTCCAGGATCGTGACATTGGACCCGATCCAGGATCCTTCCTCGATGACCACATTCTTATCGATCGTGACGAAGGGCTCGATCACCACATTGGGAGCGACCTTGGCCTGGGGGTTGACGTAAGCTAGCGGTTGATTCATGGGCACAGGTTATTTTTTCTGGATCGAAGCCATCAGCTCGGCTTCCATTACGATCTTATTTCCGACGTAAGCGATTCCCTGCATATGGCAGATCCCCCGGCGGATCGGTTCCACCAGCCGGTTTACGAACACCACGGTGTCGCCCGGGACCACTTTCTGGCGGAATTTCACATTTTCGATTTTCAGGAAATAGGTTAAATAGTTTTCCGGGTCCGGCACAAAGCTCAGGGCAAAGATCCCGCCGGTCTGCGCCATCGCCTCCGTGAGGAGAACCCCGGGCATCACCGGCTCGTCGGGGAAATGGCCGGCAAAGAACGGTTCGTTCATCGTCACGTTCTTGATCCCCACCACCTGCTCGGCATTCATCTCCAGGATGCGGTCGATGAGCAGGAACGGCGGCCGGTGCGGGAGGATCTTCCGGATCCGGTTGATGTCGTACAGCGGAGGCTTGTTCAGATCGAAGACCGGGATCTCCTTGGACTTCAGGTCCTTTTTCATCTGCCGCTTCAGGAGCCTGGCAAACTGGACATTCGAAAAGTGTCCCGGCCGGGTGGCAATGATATGGGCCTTGATGGGCATTCCCACCAGCGCCAGGTCGCCCACCACATCCAGCAGCTTATGGCGGGCCGGCTCATTGGGATATTTCAGCTCCAGGTTGTTCAGGATGCCCTCTTTCAGCACCTTCACTTTCGGCTTGTTAAAAGCTTTGGCCAGGCGGTCCAGCTCTTTTCTTGATATCGGGTGATCGACAAAGACAATCGCGTTGTTCAGGTCGCCTCCCTTGATGAGGTTATTGTTGAGCAGGTATTCCAGCTCATGCAGGAAGGAGAAAGTGCGGCAGGGGGCTATTTCTTCCGCAAACTGCTTCATCTTCTGCATGACGGCATTCTGCGAAGGCACCACCTTCGAGTCGTAGTCGATCATCACCGTAACATGAAATTCCTTCGAGGGAATGGCGATCATCTCCACCTTTTTCTCGGCATTCGTGTAGGTGACCACCGTATTCAGCTCGAAATAGTTTCGGGTGGCTTTCTGTTCGACGATCCCGGCTTCCTGGATCTGCTGCACGTAGATCCGCGCGCTTCCGTCGAGGATCGGGGTCTCCGACTGGTTCAGCTCCACCAGGGCATTATCGACCTCCAGCCCCGACAAGGCGGCCAGTAGGTGCTCGATGGTATCGATCCGCACCCCTTTATATTCGATGCTGGTTCCCCGGGAGGTATCCACCACATGGTCGGCATCGGCAGGCACCAGGAGGTTCTTGTCGATATCCGGCCTGCAGAACTTGTAGCCGTGATTCTCGGGTGCCGGATGGATCCGGATCACCACCTCCTTGCCGGTATGCAGCCCGACGCCGGAGATCGTTACGGAGGATTTTAATGTTTTTTGCCTTTCGCTCATGGTCCTGTGAAAAGGTTTATCCGGTTGATCCTTTTTTGAAAAGTTTCTCAAGCTGGTTCAGCCTTTTTACAATATCTTCCATGTTCTTCCAGTGGATATAATTCCTGCGGGTCTTCGAGGCATCCATCGCGGGCGTTCCCAGGATCACGGCGCCTTTGTCGGGGATGCTCTGGCCTACACCCGATTGCGCCCCGATCGTGACATTGTCCGCGATGACCAGGTGACCGATGATGCCAACCTGTCCCGCGATCATGCAATTCCTCCCTATCCTGGTCGAACCCGCGATCCCGGACTGGGAAGCAATGACCGTATTTTCGCCGATCTCTACGTTATGTGCCACCTGGACCAGGTTGTCGATCTTCACTCCACGGTGGATCAGGGTGGAGCCGAGTGTCGCCCGGTCGACCGTCGAATTCGCTCCGATCTCCACGTCATCGCCGATCACCACGTTACCGGCCTGGATGATCTTCTTGAAGCTTCCGTCCGCCTGGGGAGCAAAGCCGAACCCGTCGGATCCGATCACCACCCCCGCATGAAGGATGCAGCGGTTGCCTATCTCGCACTCGCGGTAGATCCTGACGCCGGAATAAAGGACGGTGTTTTCCCCTATTTTGACCCGGTCGCCCAGGGTGGTATTGGGATGGATGCGCGTGTTGCTGCCTATTTCAACGTTCTCGCCAACCGATACGAATTCCCCGAGGTACACGTTCTCCCCCAGCCTGGCGGTCTTGGAGACGAAGGCGAACGGCGACACCCCGGTTTGTTGGTCGTTCATCCGGGTGAAGATCTCCAGCAGCCGGGCGAAAGCATCATAGGCATTTTCCACACGGATCATCGTTGCCTGGAGGGATCGCACCGGGGTAAAATCCCGGTTCACCACCACCACGGAGGCCCGGGTCGTGTAAATGAATTCGGTATAAGCCGGATTGGCCAGAAAGGTCATGGTGCCCGGCTCCCCTTCTTCGATCTTGGAAAGGCGTGAAATGCGAACCCCCGGATCCCCGTCAACCGTTCCGTTCAGAACGGCTGCGATCTCCTGTGCTGAATATTCCATCCGGTTCTGTTGAATGCTGTTCTATTGGTAATTATGAGCGCGCAAGTTACCATTTATTTTTAAAACCCCGGTGAAAAATTTTACAATCCGTTAACCGTCACATAATTATCTCGCGGGGATAGCAAAGCAGATGCTTGGTGACGGGGGTGGAGAGAACGGCAATATTAAGCTGGTCCGACGCCTCGGAAACATCGGTCAGGGTCTTGTCCGGGAAGAGCAGGCGGATTTTATCATGCCTGGGGTTATAGGCATTGTTGGTCACGGTGCCCACCGCAATGAAATACCCCGTCTGGGCTTCCTTCAGGCCGAAATGGCGGATCGTTTTTTCCCGGACCTTCGCCAGGAACGCTTTATCGAACTTTTCATTCCGGATGATCACCCGGTACAGGTTCCGCTCGATCAGGTTGCGGCACAGGGTGGAAAGGATGGGATCGGGATGGCCGGTCCACACCTTGATCGAGGCAAAAATATCCACATCATCAAGCTGGGCGAACCGGTCGATCCATTCCTTGTTCCCTATGAAATCGGTGATCCGGATATCGAGGTTCAGGAAGGGATGCAGGGCGGGGGTGGTGAACAGGGGCACTTCCGAGAAAGCCAGCTCTTTCGCCCTTTTCAGGATGTTGATCATCAGGTACTCGGCGGAGATGACGGTTTTATGGAGGTACACCTGCCAGTACATCAGCCGGCGGGCGATGATGAATTTCTCGATGGAATAGATCCCCTTGGACTCCACGACCAGCTCGTCGCCGGCAATGGTGAGCATCTTGATGATCCGGTCGGTGTTGATCACCCCTTCCGCCACCCCGGTAAAGAAGCTGTCGCGGGAAAGGTAATCGAGGCGGTCCATATCGAGCTGGCTGGACACCAGCTGGTGCAGGAATTTCTTCGGGTAATCGTTCCGGAAGATGCTGTTGGCCAGGCTGAGCCGGTTCCCCAGGTGATGGTTCATCTCGTCCATCATCAGCACCGAAAGATCCTCGTGGGAAAGATCGGTGACGATCGATTCTTCCAGGGTATGAGAGAACGGCCCGTGACCGATATCGTGCAGCAGGATGGCTGCGAGCACCCCTTCCTCCTCTTCCGGCGTGATCCGGTGCCCTTTCGAGCGCAGGACCTCCACGGCCTGCATCATCAGGTACAGGGCTCCCAGTGCATGCTGGAACCGGGTATGCTGGGCGGAAGGATACACATAATGCGTCAGGCCAAGCTGCTTGATCCTTCTCAACCGCTGGAACCAGGGATGCCCGATGATCTCGAACGCCAGCTCATTGGGAACGGTGATCAGGCCGTATACCGGATCATTGATGATTTTACGCGTGTTGGTCTTTTTGATTCTCACCGGTTTCGACGTAACTTTGTTAAAATATGATAAAAACCCTATTATTATACAATAATTGCAATATTACGACATTTAGTGGTAGGTAATAATTATAATCAGTATGGATAAACCAGCAATCCTGTGGGTGGATGATGAGATCGATCTGCTGAAACCGCATATCCTCTTCCTGAAAGAAAAAGGCTATGAATTATCAACCTCCAATAACGGCCAGGAGGCCCTGGAGCAGATCCGGGAGAAGAATTTCGATATCATTTTCCTGGACGAGCAGATGCCCGGGTTGTCGGGCATCGAGACCCTGATGCGGATCAAGGAGCTGTCGCCGACCCTGCCCGTCGTCATGATCACCAAGAGCGAGGAAGAGACCATCATGGAGGATGCGATCGGCTCCAATATCTCCGATTACCTGATCAAGCCCGTGAACCCGAACCAGATCCTGCTGTGCCTGAAGAAGAACCTGGAGAACCGGAAGCTGGTGAGCGAGAAGACCTCTTTCCAGTACCAGCAGGAGTTCCGGAATATCGGCATGGAGATCAGCCCCAAGCTTACCCATGAGGAATGGAAGGATGTTTACCGGAAGATCATTTATTGGGAGCTGAAACTGGAACAGTCGCAGGATGAAGGGATGGCCCAGATCCTGAAGATGCAGAAGGAAGAGGCGAACCAGGTATTCTGCAAGTTCATTGAAAAGAATTATCTCGATTGGATCAACGGCAGGTCGGATGACAAGCCCACCCAGTCCCACACGCTGTTCAAGGAAAAGATCTTTCCCCTGCTGAATGAAGGATCCCTTTTCCTCATCCTCATCGACAACCTTCGCCTGGACCAGTGGAAAACCCTGCAGCCGATCCTCGAGGAATATTTCCGGGTGGAGCATGACGAGCTCTATTACAGCATCCTTCCGACCACCACGCAGTATGCCCGGAATTCCCTTTTCGCGGGACTGCTTCCCACGGAAATTGAGAAGAAATACCCCAAGTACTGGGTCAACGAGGATGAAGAGGGAACCAAGAATAATTATGAAGGGGAGCTGATGGGCGAGCTTCTGAAGCGCTATGGAAGGGATCTCAAGTATTCCTACTACAAGGTGCTGAACATGGCGTACGGCCGCAAGCTTGTGGAATCCCTGCCGAACCTGATGGGCAACCGGCTGAACGTGATCGTTTATAATTTCGTCGACATGCTTTCGCATGCCCGGACCGAAATGGAGATCATCCGGGAGCTGGCCGACGACGAGAAGGCCTACCGGTCGCTGACCCTTTCCTGGTTCCAGCATTCCCCCCTGCTGGATATCTTCCGCTTCCTGGCGGAAAAAGAAGTGAACGTGGTGATCACCACCGACCACGGCTCGGTGCGCGTGAACAACCCGGTGCAGGTGCTGGGCGATAAGAATACGAACACCAACCTGCGCTACAAGACCGGGAAGGCGCTGAAGTTCGAGCGGAACGAGGTGTTCGAGATCCGCAACCCGAACGAAGCCTTCCTGCCCCGGGTCAATGTTTCCTCGAACTTTATCTTCTGCCGCCGGTATGATTTCTTCGCGTATCCGAACAACTATAATTATTACGTGAATTATTACAAGAACACCTTCCAGCATGGCGGGGTTTCGATCGAGGAGATGCTGGTGCCGTTCGTGGTGATGAGGAGGAAGTGATGCGTTTTGTCTGCAAGACCGAATCCGATCTGCTTCCTGCTGCGCAACAGCTCCTGTCGGGCTATCCCGGCCGCCGCGTATTTGCCTTTTATGGTCCCCTGGGTGCGGGGAAGACCACCTTCATCAAGGTCATCTGCCACCTGCTCGGAGCCGCCGATATCGTTCAGAGCCCGACCTTTGCCCTGGTCAACGAATACAAGACCCCGGCCGGCGAATCCCTGTTCCATCTTGATTTTTACCGGATCCGGAAGCTGGAAGAGGTGTTCGATATCGGCTACGAGGATTATGTGTTTTCCGGGGACTATTGTTTTATCGAATGGCCCGAGCTGGTGGAAGATCTGTTGCCGGAGGAAACGGTAAGGGTGAGGATATCGGGGGAGAATGCGAGAGTGATCGAGATTTGAGTAAAAAGTTGTTCGGATCTTGAATTTTAAAGTGATCCTCCCTGTCACTGATCGCCGTTGTTGACCTGTTGACTTGTTGACCTGTTGACCTTTTCGTATCTTCGTATAAAATTCCCTCCCCCATGGATGAGCAGAAAGGAAAATATGCCGACTTTATCCTGCCCCGTGAAGAAATGCTGGAAGTCGGCCGGCAACGAAGCAAGCTGACCATCGGAGTCCCCAAAGAAACCCATTACCAGGAAAACCGTATTCCCCTGGTGCCTGACGGCGCCGCGCTGCTCGTAAAACACGGGCACCAGGTTCTGATCGAAGCCGGGGCGGGTCTGGCGGCCCATTTTGCGGACCACGACTACAGCGAGGCAGGCGCCCAGATCGTCTATTCCCCGGAAGAAGTCTTTGTATCAGACCTGATCCTCAAAGTCTCTCCTTTTACCCCGGCGGAGATCGAGCGGGTGAAGCTCAGGCAGACGCTGGTCTCCACGCTCCAGATGGGCATACAAAAGGAGGAATATTTCCGCGGGCTCAGCGCGAAAAAAGTCACCGCCCTGGCATATGAACTGATCCGGGACCGGGCCAATACCTTTCCGCTGGTGCGTGCCATGAGCGAGATCGCAGGCAGCACTTCCATTTTCATAGCGGCGGAATACCTGGCCGATGCCCGTTTCGGCAAAGGAAAGATGTTCGGGGGATTCACGGGCATTCATCCGTCGGAAGTGGTGATCATCGGGGCCGGCACCGTAGGCGAATATGCCGCACGGTCGGCGATCGGACTGGGAGCTACCGTCAAGGTGTTCGATAACGCGGTGTACCGGCTGCGCAGGCTGCAGAACAACCTCGGCGTACGTATCTTCACCTCCATCCTGCACCCCCAGGTCATGCTTGAGTCGATGCGGCTTGCCGACGTCGTGATCGGTGCCGTTCACGCCCGGGAAGGCCGTTCCCCCTGCCTGGTGACCGAAAGCATGATCCGGCAGATGAAGGAAGGCTCCGTGATCATCGACGTGAGCATCGACCAGGGAGGGTGTTTCGAAACCTCCCGGCCCACCACCCAGGCCGACCCGGTGTTCCAGGTGCATGGTGTGACCCACTACTGCGTTCCGAATATCCCGTCCAAGGTGCCTCATACCGCCTCACAGGCCCTCAATAACATCCTGGTCCCGCTGGTCATCAATATTGCGGAAGGAGGGAATCTCGACCAGTACATCAAGACCGATTACGGCATCCGGCAGGGGGTGTACTTATATAATGGCACGGTGACCAGCCCGCTGATCAGCCGCTACTTCAACCTGCCCTCCCAGGACATCGACTTACTGATCACCGGCCTTCATTAACCGCGGCTCTGGCCATGAAAAGCCTGCTGACCATCACCGAAACATGGACCTGCCCGGTCTTCTCAGGTGCCTCCGTGATCGGCGGGCTGAACCAATTCATCTCAGACTACTGCGAGCCTGCTTCTCCGGTTTTCGTGCTGGTGGATGAAAACACCCGGAAGCACTGCCTGCCGGTCCTGCTTTCCGATACCCCGTGTTTGCAGCATGCGGCGATCCTGGAGATGGGCAGCGGGGAGGAACAAAAGAACAGGGAAACCGCCGAGCATCTCTGGAAGGAGCTGGACCGCCTGCATGCCGACCGCCGGTCGATCCTGATCAACCTGGGCGGCGGAGTGGTGACCGATGTCGGGGGATTTGTCGCGGCCACGTTCAACCGGGGGATCCGGTTCCTCCATGTCCCCACGACCCTGATGGGAATGGTGGATGCGGCGATCGGAGGGAAAACAGGCATGAACCTGCACGGGATCAAGAACCGGGTGGGACTTTTCGCCCTGCCCGAAGCCGTGTTCATTTATCCGGGTTTCCTGCGCACCCTCGACCGGGAAAATATCCGCAGCGGGCTGGCGGAAGTCGTGAAATATGCCCTCACCCTCGATGAGAACCTCTGGAAGGAGCTGGAGGCAGAGACGGTGGCGGATCTCCTGGTGAGGCCTTACCAGGATCCTGAATGGGAAGATCTGATCACCCGATCCGTTGAGATCAAGCATAAAGTGGTCCGGAAAGATTTTTTTGACCGGGGCTATCGGCGGATCCTGAATTTCGGCCATACCTTCGGGCATCTTTTTGAGTCCCTTTCATGGTGGTACGGCAATGGGTCACTGCTTCACGGAAATGCCGTCGCCATGGGGATGATCTGCGAGTGCTATCTTTCCACCCGGCTCTCGGGTCTGAAGGAAAAGGACCTTGACCGGATCAGCTCCTGGATCTTGCGGAATTTCGGGTATTTCCCGGTTCCCGGCGGCAGCGGGGAAAAGACCGCGGAGATCCTCGAACGGGATAAAAAAAGGATCGGGCAACAGCTGAATTTAACCCTGCTTGCCAAACCCGGGAAGGCATTCACGGGCAGGAACTGTGGGCAGGAAATGATCTCCGAGGCCCTCTTATGGTACCGGAACCTCGGGCAATGAACCAACGGAAATGAGCACGGTCAGGCTTCGCAAACAAAGCTCCGCATTGACGGGCTCCCTGCAGCTCCCTTATTCGAAGAGCATCAGCAACCGCCTGCTGATCATCCGTGCCCTTTCGGGACTTGATTTCCCGATCCATCATCTTTCGGATGCAGGAGATACGATCCTGCTGACCCGCCTGCTCGAGGTGATCGCCCGGAATACCGGCGGTCACCGGATGGTGGAGCTGGACACCGGCAATGCCGGAACGGCAATGAGGTTCCTGACGGCCCTGTTATCGCTGACGCCGGGGAAGTGGATCCTTACCGGAAGCGACCGGATGAAAGAGCGGCCGGTGGGCATCCTCGTCGATGCCCTGAAACCCCTCGGGGCGCATATCGAGTACCTGGCCGATCTGGGATATCCCCCGCTGATGATCAAAGGCAATAACTTAAAAGGGGGAGAGGTGATCATCGATCCGGGGATCAGCAGCCAGTTCGTTTCCGCGCTTCTGCTGATCGCCCCGGTCATCCCCGGCGGCCTGGGATTATTCCTGCGGGGCCCTGCGGTCTCCTTTCCTTACGTGGATATGACCATCCGCCTGCTGCATGATTTCGGGGTCCAGGTGACCCGCGACAAAAACCGGATCCAGGTAACGGAAGGCAAGATCATCCCGGGAGAATATACCGTTGAGACCGACTGGTCGTCGGCAGCCTTCTGGTATGAGGCGGTTGCTCTTTCGGAGGAAGCGGAACTGCTGCTGACCGGACTGAGGCAGGACAGCCTCCAGGGCGATTCGATCGTCGCCCGGCTTTTCCGGGAACTGGGTGTGAACACGGAGTACCTGCCCGACGGCGTCCGGCTTACAAAATCCGGGGGGACCGCTGAGAATTTCACCTTTAACTTTTCAGACTATCCCGATATCGCCCCGGCAGTCATCGCCTCCTGCGCGTTCCTGGGGATCCACGGGCGTTTTGAAGGACTGAAAAACCTCAAGATCAAGGAAAGCGACCGGCTGATCTCGCTGAAAAATGAATTTGTGAAAGCCGGGCTTTCGCTCGAAGCCGATATTTCTTCCGAACATATCCGGATGATCGAGATCCCCCGGCAGGAGGTGCATCCCCGCCCCGGCATTGAATTTGAAACGTACGGGGATCACCGGATCGCGATGACGATGGCCCCGCTCGCTCTGCGCCTGGGGGAGATCACGATCCGGGAACCGGAGGTGGTCACGAAATCCTATCCGGGATACTGGGAAGACATGAAAAGGGTGGGGTTCGAGGTGCTGTGAGAGAAATTCCTATTTTTGACTTTTGATTTTCGATGCTGGTTGACATTTTCATACCGTGCTTTATTGACCAGGTCTACCCGCAGACCGGGATGAACATGGTGAAGATCCTCAAAAAATTAGGGGTGGATGTTCATTATAACGGGAACCAGACCTGTTGCGGACAGATCGCCTTCAACAGCGGGTACTGGGATGAGGCCAAGGAGATGGGGGGCAAGTTCATCCGGGATTTCCCCAACGACCGGCCGGTCATCAGTCCCTCGGCATCCTGTGCCGGGATGATCCGGAACTATTATCCGTGGCTGTTCCATAACACCGGCCTGCATTACGAATACAAGCAGCTCCGGAAGAACCTGTACGAGTTCACCGATTTCCTGGTCAATGTGCTGAAGACGGAAGAAACCGGGGCCTCGTTCCCTCATGTGGTGACCTATCACGATTCCTGTGCAGCGCTCAGGGAATACGGGATCCGGGAAGAGCCGCGACTGCTGCTGAGCCATGTCAGGGGACTGGAATTGCGGGAGATGAAGGAGAACGATGTCTGCTGCGGATTCGGCGGCACTTTTTCCGTCAAATTCGAGCCGGTCAGTACCGCGATGGCCCGCCAGAAAGTGAACCATGCCCTGGAAACCGGTGCGGAATATATCGTTTCCACCGATTCTTCCTGCCTGATGCACCAGCAGGCTTATATCGACAAGCACAAACTCCCGATCCGGACGATGCATATTATAGATGTACTGGCCTCCGGTATATAATTGAAACGCTCCGGATTCCCTCTCGTTTTTTTGGTAATTTTACACACCTGAATCACTAACTTTTATTGATGAAGAATTTTTTTTGCGGTCTTGTCCTGATCCTGACGGTCTTGTTGTTTCAAAAGCCGGCAGCAGGGCAGGGGGCCCCCACTGTGCAGGATTGCCTCGGAGCCATCCCGGTATGCCAGCCGATTTATTCTACTACTGCGTCGTATACCGGACATGGAAATGTTTATCCGGAGATCCATGATAACGGCGTCTGTCCACTTTGCATGGACGGGGAAAAGAACGACGTTTTTTATGTCTTTACGGTGCAGACCTCGGGGATCTTCCGTTTCACCCTGACACCGAACAATCCCAATAATGATTATGACTGGTCGCTGTTCAATATGACCAACGCCAATTGCGACGACCTTTACCCCATGGCCGCGCAACTCCAGGTAAGCTGTAACTCATACGGGGCTACAGGGTATAACGGTCCTACCGGTATCAATACTTCCCAGAGCAACAACAAGGATTGCAACGGACCCGGCACGATACACGGACCTGCCTTCAACAAGGATCTGAATGTGCTGGCGGGCGAAACCTACCTGCTGAACATCAGCAATTGGTCCTCCACGAACCAGGAAGGATATACGCTTGACTTCTCTTCCTCCACCGCCCAGATCTTTGACAATGTCGCTCCCTTTGTCGATTCCATCCAGCAAACGATCAGTTGCGCCGGAAGCTCGACCCTGTACGTCCGTTTCTCCGAGAATATCAAGTGCAGCGACGTGGAGCACCATCCGGAGAAATTCACGGTCGCCGCGGCCGAGAACCCATATACCGTGACGGATGTTACCAGCGCCGATTGCGATGTGGGCGGGACGCAAACCTTTTACTGCATCCTTCAGGTCACCCCCCCGCTGTTCGGAGGCGACTATGACCTGGGGATCATCGGGGATATCGGGGACCTTTGCAATAACCTGGCCGCCCACCAGCAATATCCTTTTCACCTGACCGAGCTGAATGCGCCGGTCGCCCATGCAGGCAACGACACCACGGTGCCCAACGGCGCGATCATCACGCTGCACGGAAGCGCTACCGGCGGAACCGGGAATTACGGCTGGCACTGGGATCCGGCCAACCTCCTGGTGAATGCCAACGTCCAGAATCCGACCACCCTCAACCTGGGAGCCACGACCACTTTTACCCTTACGGTCAGCGACAGCATCGGCTGCCATGGATACGATAATATGATGGTCACCGTGACCGGAGGACCCCTGGGGGTCAACTCAGCCTCTTCGCCGTCCACGATCTGTGCGGGTGAGTCCTCCCAGCTGTCTGCTGTTCCCACCGGGGGAAGCGGCAATTACACCTATTCGTGGACCTCGAATCCGCCCGGATTTACTTCCGATCTGGCAAACCCGGTAGTTTACCCGGTACTGACCACCACTTACACGGTCCAGCTCTTTGACGGGTTCACCACGGTGTACGGCAGCACCACGGTAACGGTTCATCCCCTGCCATACGACGATGCCGGCTCGGATGTTTCCATCCCCTACGGGACGACCACCACCCTGCACGGAACGGCGTCGGGCGCTTCCGGGATCTATGATTATCACTGGACCTCGACCCCTCCGGGGTTTTATTCCACGCAGCAGAATCCCGTCACGCCCAATCTTGACATGACAACCATATTCACCCTGGTGGCAACCGACAACGTTACGGGTTGCGCCAGCCTTCCGTCGGACGTCATTGTGACCGTGACCGGGTTCGCTCTGAATGTGAACCCGATGGCGGTTTTTCCGACGATTTGTGTGGGATCCAGCACCCAGTTGCACGCCCTGGCCGGCGGGGGTTCCGGGAATTATACATTCAACTGGTCGTCCGTCCCGCCGGGGTTTTCCTCCACCCAGCAGGATCCGGTCGTGGCCCCGCTCCAGACCACGATCTACAAAGTACTGGTGGACGACGGGTTCAACCAGGATACCGGGAGTGTGACCGTTCATGTCAACCCGGTGCCCTATATCCACCTGGGGCCTTCCGACACAACCATCTGCATCTTCGACTCCCTGACACTGGATGCAGGCAATGCCGGAGCCCAGTATTACTGGTCGAACGGTTCGACCGAACGCACCGTGCTGGTCACCACGACCGGTCTTACTTATGATTACCAGGTATACTCGGTTCATGTTACCAATTCTTTCGGCTGCACGGATTCGGCCACGATCCATATCACCTTTGCATTTTCAGCCTGCACCGGCATCCATGAGCAATACCGCGAAACCGACTGGAAAGTCTTCCCGAACCCGGCACAGTCGGAACTGAATGTGGAGATCGAACACCCGGAAAGAAGCTTTGTTATCCAGCTTACGGATCCGGTTGGAAAAGTAGTTATGGAAAATAAGTATGAGGCTATTTCCCCGGCAACGTTCCGCAGGACCCTGAACCTGGAGGGCATTTCAAAAGGCTTCTATGTGGTCAGGCTGCTGAGCCAGGCCGGTTGGAGCTCCCGAAAGATTATCATCTACTAATGAGATCCCGGGTCCGGGCTTTATTCCAGACATTGCTTCCCCGTTCATACATATTCAGATCACTCCCGCTCCTGCTGCTTTTGATGGGCAGCGGGTTCTGTACCGCCCAGCAGGCAGGTTTCTCCGTTCCCGCTACCGATTGTCCCCGGTCGCAGCATCAGGCCGATATCTGGTATTTCGGGGAGTTCGCGGGCATCGATTTCCGGAGCGGCACCGCGGTGCCCCTTACGGATCAGCATGTGATGACGGCATTCAAAAGCAGTTCCATCATGAGCGACAGCAACGGCATCCTGCAGTTCTTCTCCAACGGACAACAGGCCTGGGACCGCGCCTTCAATCTGATGACAGGTTCCTCTTTTGCCGGTGACCTGGGGGTGGACCAGTCCTCGATCATTATCCCGGTACCGGGTTATCCGCTGGAATATGATCTCTTCACCGTGGATGTCATGAAATTCCAGCCGGATAATTCTTTCACTACCCGCGGCCTCTCCTATACGCCCTTCGATATGAGCCTGAACAACGGGCTCGGCGGAATCGCCAGCGAGCTGATGAACGCTCCTTTGATTTCTCCCGTCAGCCAGAAACTGACGGCCATGTATAACGAAGCGGAAAAAATTTACTGGGTGCTGGTCCATCAGTGGGGCACCGACAATTTTTATGCTTACCCCATCTCGAAGGACGGCCTGGGCGACCCGGTCATTTCCGCTGCCGGAACGGTTCAAACCGGGGGATTCATGGAGCAATCCAATGCCCTGGGGTATATGAAATTCTCGCCCGACGGGACAAAGGTCGCTCTCGCGATTTCCGGGCTGAATAAAGTCGAGCTTTTCAATTTCGACCCGCATACCGGCGCAGTCTCCGGTGCACAGAGCTATACCTTTACCCGGCCGGGAGTTTCTCCGTACGGGATCGAATTCTCACCCGATAGTAAAAAGCTTTACACAGGATTGCTGCAGTTAACCGGTAACGGGCCCCCGGCATTCCCTTCGGTCATCTGCCAGTTTGATCTCAATTCCGGACTCACCGCCCCGGTCGCGATAGATTCGATGCCGGGTATCCGGTCGGGGGATTTGCAGCTGGCCACGGACGGAAGGATCTATATTGCCCGGACCGTTAATTTCGTCAACAAGAAAGATTCCCTGGAAGTGATCTATAATCCCACCCGGCCGGGAAACGCCTGCAATCTGAATCTGCTGAACCATCAGCCCGGGTCGAGATTTTCACTTTCGGGAAGAAACTCGATTTACGGGCTTCCCAATGTCATCCAGAGCTATTTTAACATCCCCGTATTTACTTACGACAGCAGCTGCTTTGGAGAAGCCACGCAATTCCATATCACCAATAAGGCCAACATTGACCAGGTTTCCTGGGATTTCGGCGACGGCGCCGGCTCCAGTGTCATGGACCCGGTCCATCTTTATGCCCAGCCGGGAACCTATAAGGTCAAGCTGACGGAAACCTTCAACGGGATCAATTTCAAGGATTCCCTCCCGGTCACGATACATACCCTGCCCGTTGTGGAACTGGGCGATTCCATCCTCCTGTATTCCGGATCGACCATCAACCTGCATGCGGGAGGCGGAAATATGGAATACCTCTGGTCGAACGGATCCAATGACTCGATCATCTCCGTGAGCGACCAGGGCGATTACTGGGTGAAGGTCAGGGATTACAACTGCTGTGTCAATTTTGATACGGTCTATGTCAAGGTTTTCCAGTATTATATTCCCAATGCTTTTACCCCGAACGGGGACGGTTTGAACGATATTTTCCGGGTGACGGGTTTGTACCGGAATGTTCGCTTCAATATGTATCTTTACGACCGATGGGGACAATTGATCTTTCATTCCGGGGACCTGGATACGGGGTGGGATGGCACTTACCAGGGCAAACCCTGCCCGGCCGATACCTATATCTGGATGGTCAATATAGACTTTTTGGGACAAGATATTGTTACCAAGGGAAGCATTGTATTAAAGGGTAGCGTGATCCTGTTACGATGAGCACGGAAACTTATGTCGCGGCACTGGCCCTCGAGCTGAACCTGGCTTCCGCCTTTGTCCGGAATGTGGTCAAACTGCTGGAGGAAGGAGCCACTATTCCGTTTATCGCCAGGTACCGCAAGGAGATGACCGGCAGCATGGACGAGGTCATGATCGCCACGATCCGCGACCGCGTGAAGCAGATGAAAGAGCTGGATGCGCGGAAAGAGACTATCCTGAAATCCCTGAAGGAGCTTGAAAAACTGACCCCCGATCTGGAAAAGGCGGTGACGGAAGCCGGCACCCTGGCAGAACTTGAAGACCTGTACCTGCCTTACCGGCCGAAGAGAAAGACCCGTGCCGGGATGGCCAGGGAAAAAGGGCTCGGGCCCCTGGCAGAGCTGATCCTCACCCAACAGCATGATGATGTAGAGGCGATCGCCGCTCCGTTTGTGAATCCGGAAAAGAAGGTAGCTACCGTGGAAGAGGCGCTAAACGGGGCATGCGACATCCTTGCCGAGAAAGTGAATGAGGACGGATCAGGCCGGAAAAGGATCCGGCAGGTGTACCAGCGGGAAAGCATTATTTCCTCGAAAGTCGTGAAAGGAAAAGAACAGGAAGGCGCCAATTACCGGAACTGGTTTGATTTCAGGGAACCGCTTTCCCATGCTCCCTCGCACCGGATCCTGGCCATGCTCCGGGGGGAAAATGAAGGCTTCCTGAAATTATCGGTCGATATTGAAGAAGACAAAGCATTCGCGATCCTCGACAAATTGTTCGTCAGATCGGAAAATGCATCCGGACAGCTGGTCTCCCGATCGGTCAGGGATGGATGCAGGCGCCTGATGTTCCCTTCCATGGAAACCGAGATGCGGCAATGGGCCAGGGAAAAAGCCGAGAAGGAGGCTATCCGGGTGTTTGCGGAGAATCTGCGGCAGCTGCTGCTGGCTCCGCCGCTGGGACAGAAGAATGTCCTCGCCATCGACCCGGGTTTCCGGACCGGATGCAAGATCGTCTGCCTGGACCGCCAGGGACAGCTGCTCCATAACGAAACGATTTTCCCCCATCCGCCGCAAAATGAAGTGAAGGAATCGATCCATAAGATCAAAAGCCTGGTCAGCGCATACAAGATTGAAGCGATCGCGATCGGGAACGGTACGGCCGGAAGGGAGACCGAGCTGCTGGTCCGCTCCATTCCCTTCGACCGCGATATCCTGGCGATCATCGTGAATGAAAGCGGCGCTTCGGTATATTCCGCCTCCCCGGTCGCCCGGAAAGAATTCCCCGAATTTGACGTGAC
This sequence comes from Bacteroidales bacterium, assembly GCA_035505995.1. GTDB lineage: Bacteria > Bacteroidota > Bacteroidia > Bacteroidales > FEN-979 > DATJQF01. The sequence continues at coordinate 3,576 of DATJQF010000102.1, read as the reverse complement.
GGTGCGGGGCGCGGTGTCCATCGGACGGCGGCTGATGGATCCCCTGGCCGAACTGGTCAAGATCGACCCGAAATCGATCGGGGTAGGGCAGTACCAGCATGATGTAAACCAGAATGACCTGCAGCGGAGCCTGGTCGATACCGTGGAAAGCTGCGTGAACTCGGTGGGTGTGGAACTCAATACCGCCAGCGAGCAATTACTCACCTATGTTTCGGGGGTGGGACCGGTGCTGGCGAAGAATATCGTGGAATACCGCTACCAGAACGGCCCGTTCCCGTCGCGGGAGAGCCTGAAAAAGGTGACCCGTTTCGGCGACAAGGCCTTCGAGCAGGCAGCCGGCTTCCTGAGGATCCTGGATGCCGTGAATCCGCTCGACCGCAGCGCCGTTCACCCGGAAAGCTACCCGGTGGTGGAAAGGATGGCCGCCAGGCTGAAGTGCACCATCCCCGACCTGCTGGGTCCGTCAGGACTGCGCGAGCAGATCGTGGCGGAAGAATATACGGATGACCGGACCGGGTTGCCCACGATCCGGGACATTTTGCAGGAGCTGGCCAAACCCGGAAGGGATCCCAGGAAAAAGTTCGAGATCTTTGAGTTCGATAAGAATGTTCATACCCTGCACGACCTGAAAAAAGGCATGCGGCTGCCGGGGATCATCACCAACATCACCAATTTCGGAGCTTTTGTCGATATCGGGGTCCACCAGGACGGACTGGTCCATATCAGCCAGCTGGCCGATAAGTACGTCAGGGATCCCAATGACGTGGTCCGGCTCAACCAGAAGGTGATGGTGGAAGTGCTGGAAGTAGACCTGGACCGCAAACGCATCCAGCTTACGATGAAAGGGATGAATACTAATCCCTGAGCTCTGTCGTTACTATTGGGAGAATTCCCGAAAATTGTATTTTAGCCAGCCATAACTTTCCTTGCCGATGAAGAGGAACCGGATCCTTTTACTGATTTTACTTGTCCCTGCTTTCTTTTTCTCCGGAAGAGTTCATGCTCAACATATCTACGGCGCCCTCAGCGCCGGGATCAACGTCTCGCAGGTGGATGGCGATGAAGTGGCCGGGTACAAGCACGTCGGTTTCAACGGAGGCCCTTCGGTGATCATCCCTTTCACCAAAAACAGGAAGTGGACCGTCACGATGGAGCTTCTTTTTTCCCAGAAAGGAAGCTATGAAAAAAGGGCGGATGTGGATACCGTTCCCCATCCCTATTACAAGCTGAACCTGGACTATGTGGAGGTTCCCGTCCTGGTCCATTTTACGGATAAGAATATCGTGGCAGGCGGACTTGGATTTTCCTACGGACAACTTGTCGGTGTGAAGGAATGGCAGCACGGAAGCCGGGTCGACTCCACCACCCTTCAGGGGCCCTATGCCCTCCCCGATCTCTCCGTGGTCGCCGATGTGCGGCTCCGTTTGTGGCAACGGCTCTGGTTGGATGTCCGGTTCACCTATTCGATACTGAAGATCCGCACCCGGTATTTTGATAATGTATATCAGTCCTGGACCCGGGACCAGTATAATAATGTGCTGTCGTTCCGGCTGACCTATATTTTCAACGAGCCGCTGCCTGCCAAAAAGGAAAAAACCAAAAAATGATTTCCGGACCGGTCAGAGGATCCGCTTGATGATCCGGAGCTTGTGGGTGTATCTTTTTTCCTCCTCGTTGAAGATCCCCTGGTGATCGATGGCGTCGATCCGCACTCTTCCCGAAACATGAATGATCCGGTACTTGTCCACCATCAGTCCGACATGGGTGATGTTCCCTTCCTCGTCATCGAAGAACGCCAGGTCGCCCGGTTCCGCCTCTGTAATAAAGCTGACCTGCTCCCCGTGTGCGGACTGCTGGGAGGAATCCCTCAGCAGGCGGATCTTCTTCAGCTTGTACACCATCTGGGTGAACCCGGAACAATCCAGCCCGAAGGGGCTTCGCCCTCCCCAGAGATACGGGGCATTCAGGTACAGCATGGCGTCGTCCATCAGCACCTGCTTGGCCCGCTGACGGTCGTGACGGGATAAGGATTTCTCGAAAAGGGAAATGTCGGCTACCTGTCCGTCGAAAGTGAATACCGTGTCTTCGATCAGGAATTTCCTGCCGTCGAATCCGGGCAGGGAGCTTCCCAGGATCACCGGGATCACGGTATGCCGGGTCTCATTCGACAACAGTTGCACCAGGTCCATGGTGACCGCGGGTTCCAGGTCCAGCAGCCGGAGATATTCCCTTTCCTGCAGGAGGGAAACCTGCTTGCGGTGCACCCAGCCTTCGTAATTGTCGTAGGCCAGCCTGACCCGCGCCCAGTCTTTTTCATAAAACAGCAAGCGGAACAATTCCCCGAACAGGACCTGGGTGATCATCTCAGCTTTGTGGGAGGGTTCCTGCCGGACGGGAATGACGCTGTGGAGGCAAATTCCGAATTCCATAGTTGAAACGGTTCGGAATCAAAGATAATCATTCCGGAGGGAAAATCAATGCCCGGCTTTCTTTTTCAGTGCTTCCAGGCTGCAGCCCTGGCAGGCGAGGTCGCATCCTTCGCATTTGCGCAAAGGATTCCGAAGGTTTTTAACGGTTTTATAAACCCCGAACCCCAAGGCGGTAAAAATGATCAAAACGGTGATTGCCAACTGCCACATTTTCTCTACTTCAATATTTCGCTATTTAATCAAAAGCGTCCCTATCTGGTAAACCCCAAACGCCAGCACCCATGCCAGAATGGTGGTATAGGTGATCAGGAACAGGGCCCACTTCCAGCTGCCGGATTCCCTGAAAACCGTTGCCACTACCGCGATGCAGGGCATGTACACGAGCACGAACAGCAGGAATGAGATCCCCGTGAGCGGAGTAAATACGCTTTCCCCGATGCGCGGTCCTTCGGTAAATTTTTCATTTCTGAGGATCCCCGGCAGGTTGGAACTGTTGGCGGCCAGATGGTAATGCCCGGTGCCATAAAGGACTCCCATCGTACTCACCACCACCTCTTTGGCAGCCGCCCCGGTGATCAGGCTGACCCCCATTTTCCAGTCGAAGCCCAGGGGCCGGATCACCGGTTCCACGAACCTTCCGAACCGGGCGATCAGCGAATGCTTCAGCTTTTCGTCTGGCGGGGTACCGGGCTTGCTCAGGGGGAAATATTCCAGCGCCCAGATCAGTACCACCGCGATCAGGATCACCCCGCCCATTTTCTTCAGGTATTGCTTGCCCTTATCCCACATATGGCGCACGGTGACCCTCAGGGTGGGCATCCGGTAAGGAGGAAGTTCCATGACAAACGGCGCTTCCTTGCTCCGGAACAAGGTCTTTTTGAAGAGGATCGACACCAGCACTGCCAGCAGGGTCCCGGTAAGGTAGAGCCCGAAGATGATCGTTCCCGCGAACCGGTGGAAGATCGCGCCGGTGATCAGGATATATACCGGCAGGCGGGCGCTGCAGGACATCAGTGGGTTGATCAGCATGGTGAGCAGCCGGTCGTTCCGGTCGCGGAGGGTCCGGGTGACCATGATCGCCGGGACATTGCACCCGAATCCCATGATCAGGGGGATGAACGACTGCCCGTGGAGACCGATCTTATGC
>DATJQF010000101.1:0-13385 GCA_035505995.1 Bacteroidales bacterium | reverse complement strand
TGACGGTCCTCTGTCCCGAGTGAGCCGCTATAATTTTTTCGATGATGTTCATGTTGCTGCTATAGAAGGATGATTTGAAAATTTGAAGATTTGAAAATTTGAAGATTATAAACGGGTAAAACTAAATTCATCTTCAAATTTTCAAATCTTCAAATCTTCAAATTTTCAAATTTTCAAATCATCCATTTACAACCGCAACATGACCATCATCGAAAAAATAATAGCGGCTCACTCGGGACAGAGGACCGTCAAGCCGGGCGATATCGTGGATGTATTTATTGATACCAGGGCGGCGCGGGATTTCGGGGGAGCCAACGTGGTGAAGAACCTGGTGGATAACGGCCTGACTGTCGCCGACCCTGCAAAAACAATTTTCACTTTCGACTGCAATCCGGGCGGGTCGGATCAGAAATATGCGGCGAACCAGCATTATTGCCGCCAGTATGCCCGGGAGCATAACCTCCGGGTTTACGATGTGGATTCCGGCATCGGCACACACCTGGCGATCGATACCGGGTTGGCCTGGCCGGGCAGCACCTTCGTCTCCACCGACTCGCATGCCAATATCCTGGGGGCCATCTGCTCGTTCGGGCAAGGCATGGGCGACCAGGATATTGCGGCCGCCTGGGCCAAGGGAGCGGTTTGGTTCAAGGTTCCCCCGTCGGTTAAGATCAATCTGAACGGGAAGCGTCCGGCCGGAGTGACGGCCAAAGACATCGTGCTGAACCTGCTTTCGGTCTTCGGAGCCAACAAGCTGCTGGGGTATTCGGTGGAAATTTACGGGGAGGAGGTCTCCGGCTTCTCGCTGGATGAACGCATCACCATCTCCTCCATGGCGACGGAAATGGGAGCGATCATCCTCCTGTTCCCCACCACCCCCGGACTCCTTGAGGAGCTGAAGAAAAAGACCGGCAGGGATCACCCCGCCGTGGCGGCAGATGCGGATGCCACCTATGAGGAGATCTACGACCTGAACCTGGATTCCTTTGTCCCGATGGTGGCCAGGCCGGGACACCCGCATGATGATACTTCCATCAGGGAAGTCCTGGAAAAGAAGATCGACTCCGGGTTCATCGGGAGCTGCACCAACGGGAGGATGGAAGACCTGCGGGCGGCCGCTGCCGTGCTGAAGGGCCGGAAGGTGGCGCCGGGCGTGGTGCTCAAGATCGTGCCGGCCACCGACGCCATCTGGAACCAGGCCATGGACGAAGGGTTGATCCGGATCTTTAAGGAAGCCGGGGCGATGGTCTCCAACGCAGGTTGCGCGGGTTGTGCGGCCGGGCAGGTGGGACAGAACGGACCCGGGGAAGTGACCGTGAGCACGGGGAACCGCAACTTCGAAGGAAAGCAGGGAAAAGGCTTTGTCTATCTTGCCTCCCCAGCCGTGGTGGCCGCTTCGGCCGTGGCGGGATATATAACCACCCCGGATCGGATCCCCGACAAACCGAAGATGTTTGTGACGGGAGGAGGTAAGAAAGGAGAGTCAGGAGTCAAGGCTGCGAAGGCTAGAAGTGAAAAGCCGTTCACTGCAACAGGAAGAGTCTGGGTCATTGCAAAAGACGACATCGACACCGACATGATCTTTCATAACCGGTACCTGACCATCACGGATATCAAAGAAATGGGGCAATATACGTTCGACAATCTCAAGGGGTTCGAGGATTTTGCGAAAAAAGCAAAGCCGGGAGATATGGTGATCACCGGGAAAAATTTCGGGGCCGGAAGCTCGCGCCAGCAGGCGGTGGATTGTTTCCTCTCGCTGGGGATCAGCTGTATCCTGGCGGAGTCCTACGGGGCGATCTATGAACGGAACGCGATCAACGCCGCGCTGCCTGTTCTTACGTATGACCCTGAAACACTGGCTGCCGCAGAGATCCGTGACGGGGATTCGCTGAAAGTGGATTTTCTGACCGGCGAGCTGATCAATGCCCGGAACGGGAAGAAATGCACTATTCACGGATTCTACGACGCCCAGGCAGCCATTTACCGGAACGGAGGGCTGCTATAGCGGCTTTTTCAGCTTCCAGCGGCGGTGCGACCAGAGGTAATACTCCGGTTTTTCCCGGATCTGCCGCTCCAGCCTTTTCATGAAAAGCGCCGTGATCTCCCCGGTCCTGAACGTGTTCGGGTTTTCTGCCAGCAGTTCGAAACCAAAAGTGTACTTTCCTCTTTTCAGTTTCTGCACATCCATAAAAAGCACCGGGTAATTATAAAGCCTGGCGTATTTTTCCGGCCCGTGCAGGGTGGCGGTATCCTGGTTCATGAAGGTCACCCAGTACGCCAGTCGCGGGCTGGACGGGCTCTGGTCGGATATCATATAAAAAACCGCCGGTTCTTCCATAGGCATCGCAAAGAACTCGGTGGTCCGGGTGATCGACGCAAGCACCGAACGGCCTTTCACCCTCGTCTTCTGGATGTACCGGTCCATGTAAGGATTCGATAACGGCTTGTAGAATCCCACCGGCCGGTGCATCAGGTAGTATCCTCCCACAATGCCGCCCCATTCCCAGTTGTTGTAATGACCCGTCACCACGATCACAGGACGCCCCTGCCGGTACAGGGAATCCATTGGCTCCGGATCCACGATGCGATACCGCTCCCTGAGCGCTGTCTCGCTCACCGCGGATGATTTTATGCTTTCCAGCAGAAGATCGCACAAGTGATGATAAAATCCCTTTTCGATCTGTTTGAGTTCCTGCTCCGGTTTTTCCGGGAATGAATTCCGGAGGTTGGTCGTCACGACGTCCCTGCGGTACCGTAGGATATAATATAAGAGGTAAAACATCCCGTCGGAGAAAATATACATCACCCGGAAGGGGATGAACCGGTAAACGAATACAAATGCCCGGAACAGGATATAGGTGAGTAGGTCGGTGATCTTCTTCATCAGCCCGATTGCGAAGCTTTGCAAAATTAGTCCATTCGGAACGCACAGCAAAAAAAATCCTAATTTTGTGGTTTTCAAGGCCGCTCACATGCTGATCATACGACGACACAACACCGATCCCTACTTCAACCTCGCTACGGAAGAATATGTCCTCAAGGAGATCCCGGAGGATTCCTTCATGCTCTGGCGGAACGCCCCTTCCATCATCGTCGGCAAGCACCAGAACACCCTGGCCGAGATCAACCTGGAATATGTTAAGGAGAACCGGATCGCCGTGGTGCGAAGGCTTTCAGGGGGAGGAGCGGTCTTTCACGACCTGGGGAACATCAATTTCACTTTTATCCAGACCGGGGAGGATGATAACCTGATCGATTTCCGGAAATATACCGAACCGATCCTGGAAGTGCTGGTCGGGCTGGGGATCGATGCACGGTTTGAAGGCCGGAACGACCTGACGATCGAAGGAAGAAAGTTCTCGGGAAACGCCGAGCATATCTGGAAGAACCGGATCCTGCATCACGGGACGCTCCTTTTCTCCTCCCATATGCCGGATCTGAGCCAGGCCCTGAATGCCGACCCGGTGAAATTCCGCGACAAGGCCGTAAAATCGGTCAGGAGCCGTGTCACGAACATCAGCGAGCATTTGAAGGAGCCGATGGAGGTGATGCAATTCGCGGAGCGTATCCAGGATCACATGGTGAAGAAATACCCCGATGCAAAATTTTATGACCTGGACGAGAGCGACCACGGGAAGATCCGGGAACTGGTCGAGTCCAAGTACGGGACCTGGGACTGGAACTTCGGGTATTCGCCGCAATATAACTTCAAAAAGATCCTTCGCACCGAACACAGCGGCACCCTGGAGTTCAACCTGGATGTGAAGGACGGGATGATCGGCAAAGTGAAGATCTTCGGGGATTATTTCAACAAATACAATACGGAGGATATTGAATCGGCGCTGACGGGCGTCCGCCATGAGGAAGCAGCCATACGGGCGGCCCTCTCCGGCTTCCGGATCGGCGACTACTTCAACAACCTGACCATGGATGAATTTTTAAAAGGAATGTTTTAACCACCACGGATCCGACAGATTCCGTGATAAAAAAATAATTATGGAGTACCAGGAAATCTTTGACCGGCTGTGGAAGGAATACACCCGGAACAACCCGGACACGCTGAAAGTTTACAACCTCTTTCGGGCCGAAGGGGAAACCGTCGTCAACGACCACATCGCCTTCCGCACCTTCGATCTTTCCCCGGTGAAGGTGGATGACCTCGCCCGCATCTTTATTCATGCCGGGTACGAATTCAGGGGGGAATACAGCTTCGAAGTGAAAAAGCTCCACGCAAAGCATTTTGAGCACCGCTCCGACCCGGAGGCTCCCCGGGTATTCATCAGCGAGCTGCTTACCGGACAGTTCAGCCCATTTCTGCAGGCCACCGTCCGCGCCTGGGTGGAGGCCATCCCGGGTTCACTGACCGGTTCCGACGAGCTGCTGTTTGCCGGCAATGTCACCGGGATCCCGGAATTTGCGGTCTATGAAAAACTGCGCGGGGAGTCGGAATACGCCGCGTGGCTCTATGTGAACGGGTTCTGCGCCAATCATTTCACCGTCAGCGTAAACCACCTGAAGAAGCTGGATTCGATCCAGAAGGTGAATGCTTTTCTGAAACAACACGGGTTCCGGATCAACGATGCCGGAGGGGAAGTACAGGGAACTCCGGAGGAATTACTGGAGCAGTCGAGCATCAAGGCGGGCATGGTGACGGTACCCTTCAGGGAGGGCTTGCGGGAGATCCCGGGATGTTACTACGAATTTGCCCGGAGATATCCCGATGCGGACGGCAGGCTGTACAGCGGATTCATCGCAAAGTCGGCCGACAAGATCTTCGAGTCCACGAATTTTTATAAAAAATGACCGGTATCCTACAGCGGGCCGTGCCCTTGCTCCTGCTTGCATTTGCAGCCTGTTCCTCCTCCCCGGGCAAGGATCACCGGAAAGAGCTCCCCCCTGCCCCTCCGGCCATCCGGTATGAGGCCGGCAAGGTGTATGAAAACCAGGCATGCCGGTCGGATGCGGCTGTTACCTATGCGATCTATTTTCCGTCTTCTTACAAGGAGGGAGAAAAGCTTCCGTTATTCCTCGCTTTCGATCCCGATGCCTCCGGACTGCTCCCGGTGACAAAATACAAGGATCTGGCCGACAAGTACCGGTTCATCCTGATGGGCTCCAATACCTCGAAGAACAACCAGTCCAATGACGAAACGGACCGGATCGTGGGCAACCTGCGGGAGGAGATCGCCACCCAGCTGCCGGTTGATCCCGATCAATTGTACCTGACGGGGTTTTCGGGAGGATCCCGGATTGCCAGCCTGATCTGCATGTTCCAGCAGGGGATCCGGGGGATGATCGGGTGCGGTGCCGGGTTTGCCCAGGTTCAGCAGCCTCCCAGGTATAATTTCGATTATTTCGGGATCGTCGGCGACGGGGATTTCAACCTCCAGGAGATGATCCAGCTGGATCAGCGGCTGGAAGAGATCCATGCCCGCCATTATCTTTTGATCTATAAAGGGAAACACCAGTGGGCGCCGGCCTCGATGATGGAGCTGGGCTTTATCTGGCACCTTCGGGGAGGCATTACGCCGGCGTTCACGGATGCCCTGGCTAAAGTGAAAGAAACCGAACCGGTTTATACCCAGGAGATGTTCGGGAAGGAGATCCGGGACCAGGAGCTGGCCCGGCAGCAGGAGTTCCTGGATGCCTTTCTGATCAGGGACCTCGACTGGTGGAAGCATACCCTGGCCAGGCTGAGAAAAACAAAAGGGATCGCACACGAGGAAGTGGCGATGAACCAGCGGCTGCTGGCTTATCTGAGCCTGGTCTGCTATTCGCATTCTAAAAGGGCGCTGTCGACCGGTGATAAAAAGGGAGCCACCTACTCGATCACGCTGTACGGGATGGTGGACCCGGATAACCCCGAGGTCGGCCGGATGAAAGCGGAACTCGCAAAAATGCCCTGATGAAAGAACCATTGATTCAGCAGAAGCTGGCAGAACTAAAGGGCCGCCTGGAAGGTGATCTTTTCCTGGAAAAGGATATCCGGCTGATGCATGCCACCGATGCCTCCGCCTACCGCGAGGTTCCGGCCGGAGTGGCGCGCCCCCGGAACAAGGAAGATATCCGCCGGATCATCCTCTTTGCCGCTGCCCATAAGATCCCGCTGATCCCGCGGGCCGCCGGCACTTCCCTGGCCGGACAGGTCGTCGGGAGCGGGCTGGTGGTGGATATTTCCCGTTATCTGAACCGCATCCTCGAATTCAACCGGGAAGAGCGCTGGATCCGTGTGGAGCCGGGAGTGATCCTGGATGAATTGAATAAATACACCGAACCGGCAGGGCTGTTCTTCGGACCCGAAACCTCCACCTCCAGCCGGTGCATGATCGCGGGCATGGTAGGAAACAACAGCTGCGGCGCTCACTCCATCCTGTATGGCAGCACCCGGGATCACCTCCTTTCGGTGAAAGGCTTCCTGAGCGACGGCTCGGAGGTTACCTTCAACGACCTGACCCCGGACGAATTAAGGGCAAAGTGCGTGGGAGATACCCGGGAAAACAAGATCTACCGGCAGATCCGGGAGATCCTCTCCGACCCCGCCCGCCGTGAAGAGATCCGCCGGGAGTTTCCCGATCCCTCCATTCACCGCAGGAATACCGGCTATGCGATCGACCTGCTGATTGACACCGATCCGTTTACAAACGGTTCCGTAAACCCGAAACCATTTAATTTCAGCAAGCTCATCGCCGGCTCGGAAGGAACCCTGCTCTTCATCACGGAGATCACCCTGAACCTGGTGCCCCTGCCGCCTCCCGTGAAAGCTTTGGTATGTGTCCATTGCCATTCGGTGGAGGAAGCGTTGAAGGCCAACCTGGTTGCACTTAGCTTCCGGCCCGGATCCGTGGAGCTGATGGACAAGGCGGTGATGGACTGCACCAAAGACAATATCACGCAGCGGAAGAACCGGTTCTTCATCGAGGGGGATCCGGGAGCGATCCTGATCATCGAGTTCGCCCGGGATACCCGGGAGGAGATCCTGGCCCTGGCCGCCGGGCTGGAAAAAGAGATGCGGGCTGCCGGCTACGGATACCATTTTCCGGTGATCTTCGGTCCTGATGTGAAACCGGTCTGGGATCTGAGGAAGGCAGGACTGGGAGTGCTATCGAATTACCCGGGCGACCGCAAGCCCGTGCCGGTGACGGAGGATACGGCAGTTTCGCCGGAAGCGCTTCCGGAATATATCCGGGACTTCGGCCGGTTAATGACCTCCCATGGGTTGAATTGCGTGTATTACGCGCATGTCGGCTCCGGAGAGCTTCACCTGCGGCCGGTGCTGAACCTGAAGGACCCGAAAGACGTAGAGCTGTTTCATACGCTGGGGAAAGAAGCGGCGCTGCTGGTGAAAAAATACCGGGGTTCGCTGAGCGGCGAGCACGGCGACGGCCGGTTGCGGGGCGAATTTATCCCCCTGATGATCGGGGAAAGGAATTATGCCCTGCTGAAAGCGATCAAGAACACCTGGGACCCGGATGCCATCTTCAACCCGGGCAAGATCACGGATACCCCGGTGATGAATACCAGCCTGCGGTATACGCCGGGCCAGAAGGACCGGCTTATTCCCACCATTTTTGATTTTTCCGCCAGTCAGGGGATCCTGCGAGCCGCCGAGCAATGCAACGGTTCGGGCGATTGCCGCAGCACCCATCTGACCGGCCGGTGGATGTGCCCGTCGTATATGGCGGTAAAAGACGAGAACACCACCACCCGCGCCCGGGCCAATATCCTCCGGGAGTTCCTGACCCACTCCACCCGTTCGAACCCCTTTGACCACCGGGAGATCTACGAGGTCATGGACCTGTGCATCTCCTGCAAGGCCTGCAAATCGGAATGCCCGTCGAATGTGGATGTCGCCAAGCTGAAGGCGGAATTCCTCCAGCACTACTACGAGGCGAACGGGATCCCCGTCCGGTCACGGCTGGTCGCGAATATCGCCGGCATCCAGAAGCTCGGGAGCCGGGTGCCCGGGATCTATAATTTTTTCCAGAAAAACCGCTTTCTGTCCGGACTGCTCAAGCGCACCCTGGGTTTCGCCCCCGCGCGGAGCCTTCCTCTCCTCTACCCCATGACGCTGCGGGGCTGGGCGGCACGGCAGGCCAACGATCCAACCCTTACAAAGAGCGTCTGTCTCTTCGCGGATGAATTCACCGACCTGAATGACGTGGAGATCGGGATCAAGGCGATCCGGCTGCTGAACCGGTTCGGGTTCCGGGTCATCCTGCCCGAACACGCGGAAAGCGGGCGAGCCTGCCTCTCGAAAGGAATGCTCCGCAAGGCAAAGAAGCTGGCCAACCGCAACGTCGGATTGCTGAAAGAGGTCGTCAGCGACGAAACTCCGCTGATCGGGCTCGAACCCTCGGCGATCCTCACCTTCCGGGATGAGTATCCCGAGCTGGTGGATCCCCCGCTCAGGGAAGCGGCAAAGAAACTCTCCGGGAATGCCCTCTTGTTCGAGGAATTTATCATACGTCATTCGTCATCGGTCATCCGTCCCGAACTCTTTACCAGGGAATCCAAAGAAATTTTACTCCATGGCCATTGTCATCAGAAGGCCCTGGCTTCCACTGAATCTACCCTTAAAATGCTATCGCTGCCGGAGAATTACCGGGTGACCGAGATCCGCTCCGGCTGCTGCGGCATGGCCGGCTCCTTCGGATATGAGAAGGAACATTACGAAGTATCGATGAAGATCGGCGAGCTGGTGCTGTTCCCGGAGATCCGGAAAACGGGTAAAGAAGTAATTATCGCCGCCCCCGGTACCTCCTGCCGGCACCAGATACTGGACGGAACGGGCCGCCGGGCCTATCATCCGGTGGAGATCCTGTTTGACGCGCTTATTGCCCGCGGATAATCCTGAACCCGAAATTCGGAGTTCCGTTCACGATCATCAGCCTGATCCAGATCGGCATCATCATTTCCTGGCTGCGTGCGCCGGTAATATCTCCCAGGTCAATGACCGATTTCCACCCGAACCATTTGGTCAGGATCTTGACAACCTGTTGTTTTGCTTCCTCGTCGTTGCCCGAAATGAACATGTCGCTTTCGCCGCCGGCCAGGATGGGATTCACCATCACATTGCAGTTCACCGTATTCAGGGTCTTCACCACGCGGGCATCGGGAAAGGCCTTCTGGATCCTTTCCCCCAGCGAATCCGTATTGCTGATTCCCAGCGAGGGGGGCATTCCCCCCGAATAGTCAAGGGGATTGGCTACATCCACGAGGATCTTTCCTTTCAGATGATCCGCTCCGGCCAGTTTCAGCGCTTCCAGCGACATCAGGCCCGAAGTGCAGTTGAAAATGATCTCGCCGAAAGCCGCTGCATCCGCGAAGGTCCCGGCTGAGGCGTCCGGTCCGTTGGCCGCCGCCCATGCCATCGCTTTTTCATTGCCGGCGGTACGGGATCCCATCCTGACCTCATTTCCCAGCTTCACCATCCGGGTGCCCAGTGCATGGCCCACCATCCCGGTTCCCAGAATTCCTATCTTCATATGCTTCTATTTTTCAGGGTTGATGTATAATTACTGGGTGCAAATATAGGATAAATCCTGTCTATTTTTATCTGGTCTAAATAATAAAGTTGATCTTTCCTTCAGGATCCCCGGTTTATCGTCCGGGAAACTGTCCCGATGACCTGTATTTTTTTCGGTTTCGGGTAAAATCTTATTATATTTGAGCAACCTAACCTTAAACTTTTTCCGTCATGAAAAGAATCTTCAATTATCATCTCCTCCTCGGACTTTTGCCATTGCTCTTCCTGGCCTCCGGGTGCAAGACCGGTAATGAAACTAATGTGACCCCCTGCAATTGGACCACGGTATTCTACGACGACTTTACCCGGGCCGACGGACCTATCGGGGCTAACTATACGACCCAGGTGAATACCGGGACATTAAATGTGGCAGTTTCCAATAACCAAATGGTACTCACCGGCCCGGCCGATTTCTGGGCGATCCGGTATGTGAACGGGGTTACCGGAAACACGCAGCGCGTAAGCATTAAATTCATAGGCAGCAAGCACTTCTCCCTCGGGGTAACGTGCAAAAGCAGAGATCTGGGAAATAACTGGATGAGTCAGGAATTTTACATGGCCGTGGTCTCGGACACTTCCTTAAGTCTGGTGAAATCCCAGGGGAGTTCCGGCGTTCCGCTTGCTTCACAAGCCACCTCCATCACCGTCGGGCATCAGTATCTGCTGCAGATTACCGTGGACGGGGCCGCACTGGTCGGATCCGTTGAGGATCTGACCGCGGGAGGCAAGACCCTGGTATCGGCTACCGACAGCGGCACACTGAATACCGGGACCATCGCCAGCCTGAACGGCTGTTGCCTGCTGACGGATGTATCCCTGGCGCTGGATGAATTTATGGTGGAAGTTTGCAAGTAAGTATTGGATAACCATTATTAATTTAAATGTATGGGTATGAGTAGAACATTGCTATTTATAGGAATCTGCTGTCTGACCGGGATCCTTTTTACCGCTCCTGCTTTCCCGCAGAGTTTTGTGGCGCCCATTATGGTCAGCGTGGAAGGCGGAAGCTTTCAGATGGGAAGCGCCAAAGGGAACCTGGATGAGCAACCGGTTCATAAAGTCACCCTGAACAGCTTCTGGATCGGGAAGTATGAAGTCACCAACGGGGAATTCAAGAAGTTTGTCGATGCAACCGGGTATCTCACGGATGCAGAACAAACCGATACTTATCGCACACAACACGGGATCCCTCCGAGAAACGCCAATAACGGCAATTGGCGGAAATACTTATCCGGTTCCAAACTTTCGGAAGCCGACAGCAATAAACCCGTTCAGAATGTCAGCTGGAATGATGCGGTGGCCTATTGCGGCTGGCTCAGCAAGATGACCGGTAAGAATTTCCGGTTGCCGACGGAAGCGGAATGGGAATATGCCGCCCGGGGCGGAAGCAAGAGCAAAGGCTATAAATACATCGGCGGGAACGTCCTCGACCAGGTCGCCTGGTACCGGAGCAATTCCGATCAAAAGGTTCATGCGGGAGGGTTGAAATCCCCGAACGAACTCGGACTATATGATATGGCCGGTAATGTCCGCGAATGGTGCGGCGATTTTTACGGACCCTATTATTACAAGGAAAGTCCCGAAGAGAATCCGGCAGGTCCGCCGGCAGGTACCAACCGGGTCATGCGCGGAGGTTCCTTTGCCAATAGCGAGAATTTCCTGCGTGCCACCTACCGGAACGGAGAGCTGCCTTATAATTCAGCCCCGGGCATCGGTTTCCGGCTGCTGATCCCAGGTGAACCGGTCGCAAAAGCAGTCCCCCCTCCCCCGGTTGAAAAAGGCCCGATGGACGACCTGGAAACCAAAGGATTCCTGGATATTTACGGCATTTATTTCGACCCGGGGAAAGCGGACATCAAGCCGGAGAGCATTCCGGTGATCGATCAGCTGGTGGAATATATGAACAACCATCCCCAGATCAGGATCACGGTGGAAGGGCATACGGATAATACGGGGGATCCAAAGAAAAACCAGACGCTTTCAGAGAAGCGCGCAGAGAGCATCAAGGCGGAAATGGTCAAGCACGGGATCGATGCCAGCCGCATTGAGACCAAGGGATTCGGAGATACCAAACCGGTCGCCGATAATAAGACAAAAGCCGGCAGAACCCAGAACCGGCGGGTGACGGTCAGGAAGATCAATCCGGTAACCCCCTGACCGAATCTTGACTTAGACGTCCGATATTATTATCTTTATCGATGCCATGCACGACGAGAAAGATATTGAACCGGTCATTGTATTTGCAGGGACCCAGTGGGAAGCCGAGCTGATCAAGAGCCTGCTGGAGAATGAAGAGATCCATGCCTATATCCTGGATGAATTTATCGGGACACTGGCTCCCTGGTATACCGCTCCGGGCGGGGCGGGTTCCGTGAGAGTGTCGGTTTCCAGCCTGGACGTCCTTCGGGCAAAAAGAGTGGTGGAGGAATATGAAAAGAACCGAAAATCCGAAGGCTGATCCTATGAAAAATAAGGCCCTGTATTTTTGGCTGGCCCTTTCCCTACTCGCATTTTTCGTTGTTTCAAGCGGATTCCGCATACTCTCTCCCGGTCAGGGTACAAAAAAACCGGTCCGGCCCGCCGGGGTCATGCTCACCTGTTACAGCACCACCCTGCTGGCGAACGGCCGGGATCAGACCCGGGTCCGGATCGCGGTCACCGACAGCGCCATGAATGAGATCCCGGGAGCGACCGATTCAATCCGGCTGTATGTCACCGGAGACGGGAGGATACTCGCACCCGGCGGAAGCCCCCTGATGCTGCACTCCGACACCGCAGGCACGTTCTATCCCTGCAGGCTGGAGAACGGGATCTGCCGCCTGGTCTTTGCAGCCGGGACAAAGCCTGGGAAAATAAAGGTGGAAGCCCGTTCGGGAAAGCTCTGGCCCGGATCGCATGAGATCCACACCCTGCCGGCCGATTTCAGGATGATGAAGCCCCGGCCCGGACAGCTCTCCGGCACCGCTAAACCCATCAGCAGGATGATCGGGGCCGATATCTCCTTCCTCCCGGAGATCGAGGACCGTGGCGGAAAATTCATCGAGAACGGAAAACCGGTGGATGCGGTCAACCTGCTGCGGGAGCATGGCTTCAACTGGATCCGCCTCAGGATCTTTGTCAACCCGGAGAACGAAAAAGGATATTCCCCGGGGAAAGGGTTTTGCGGACTGACCCATACCCTGGAAATGGCACGCCGGGTCAGGGATGCCGGAATGAAGCTCCTGCTGGATTTTCATTACAGCGATTACTGGGCCGATCCGCAGCAGCAAAACCTGCCGAAAGCCTGGAGCGGGTTGGATTTTCAGGATCTGCAGGATTCCGTTCAGCACTATACCACCCGCGTGCTGCTGGCGCTCAAAGCACAGGGCACCCTGCCCTCGATGGTACAGATCGGCAACGAGATCAACCACGGGATCCTTTGGCCGGAAGGACATATCAGCCACCCGGACCAGCTGGCTGCCTTACTGAAAGCCGGGGTGAAGGGAGTAACGGAGGCTGATCCTTCCTTACCGGTCATGATGCACCTGGCCCTTGGCGGCCAAAACCAGGAAGCGGTCTTCTGGCTCGATAATATGATCGCCCGGGGAGTCACTTTCGATGTCATCGGGCTTTCGTATTACCCTCGGTGGCACGGCACCCTCGACGATCTGAAAAACAACCTGGAAGATCTGCAAAAGAGGTATCATAAACCGCTGATCGTGGCCGAATATTCCGAGTTCAAGAAAGAAGTCAACGATATTATCTTCAGTCTCCCCGGTAACCTGGGAAAGGGCTCCTGCATCTGGGAGCCGCTAAACCGCTGGAGCGGGCTGTTCGACCGCGACGGGAACGTGACCGGGCGGATGAAGGTGTATGA
>DATJQF010000100.1:0-3405 GCA_035505995.1 Bacteroidales bacterium | reverse complement strand
TTTCAGGAATTGTTCCGTGGCATCATAGGTGTGCCTTTTCTGGGCATTGCCGATAAATGCAGTGACTTTCATAAAAGAACAGGATTTTACGGTTTAGCCTTCCGGGAGATCCTTTTGCGATGTTAAAAATATAAATTCTCCGCATATAAACAGTTAAGCTTATATCGTAATTTTATTTGTCATAATTCATGCTACATTCGAAGTATCCCGCCAAAGTGACCGGTTGGAATGGGACCTGATCGTTCATATGCCCGGCGGAGGAATACTTAACCTGCTCAGCGTAATACCGGCCGGTAATTGCTTCATCCGTCTGTCTTAATTTTGTCTAATTTTATGGTCTGAAATTTTTATTCCGTATGAAAAAAATAATCCTTCTGCCGTTCATTCTCCTGGCGCTCTTCTCCCTGCCGGGCACTGCACAGGTGGCGCCCGTGGAAAAGAAGCTCGATTCGGTCTACCGCTATGACTGGAATTCACATAACTCTGCCTGGGCTCTCACCCAGAAAGAATTCAAGGAAAAAAACGGGACCGGCCAGCTTTCTGAAGACCAGACCCTGAATTATGACTCCACTTCGGGGCAATGGGTGGTGATCAAAAAGATGTTGTACCAGTATTTCTCAGGATCCGATTCCGTCAGCCAGCTCACCGGCGAGATCCTGAATATCCCGGCGGATACCTTCGCCATCTATCTCTTCACGCATTATACAAAGCCGGGGCTGCCGGATGAATATTTCCTGAAGACCTGGGACCAGGGGCTGCATCAGTTTGTGGGAGGAGTAAGGACCCTGACCACCTATAACGGCAGCGACAGCATCACCCAGGTGATCCAGCAGGTCCTGGACATTGCCTCTCAGCTCTGGGTGAATGCAACCCGGGATACCTATACCCGCGATGCGGCCGGGAATCCCACCCAGCGGCTGACGGAATACTGGCTCACGTCGTTTTCCACGTGGACGAATAACGAGCGGTGGACCTATACCTATGATGCATTCAGCAATCTCACCGGCATCCTCCAGGAAAATTGGGACCCGGTTGGCATGCTGTGGAGGAATGCTTCCCGTACCACGCTGTATGTTAAAGGGACCGGGCAGATCGATTCCCTGCAAACGGACAGCTGGTCGGTCGGACCCCAAACATGGATCCCGGTCACACGCTCGTCCTTCATATACAGCGTGGACGGGCTTGTCTACAACCGGAAGGACCAGGTGTATAACCAGGGAACCCTGTCCTGGAATGATCATTACCTGACGCTCTATACCTATTTTTCGGCGACGACGCTCGTAAAGACCATCTCCGGGGAATTCTGGAAATCGCCTACCTTCAACTGGATCAAGAATTACCAGTACCGGAACGACAGCGTGGGGCATGAGATCGAATTGTATGAAAAGTACTGGGACCCGGTCACCTATGTGTTCACGAGCGGATATCGCAATGCCTGGACCTTCAACTCGCTCGGCCAGGAAACAGGATTTCTTTCCCAGAGTTATGATTCCACGGCCGGGACCTGGGCGAATATCAGCATGGATACCTATACTTTCACTACGGATGCTTTGCTTTCGGAAGATCTTTACCAGGTCTACAGTTCGGCGCTGCAGGACTGGGTGAACAGCCGGAAATATGAATATTACTACAACGAGTTTATCGGGATCCCGGAATTGCAGCCGGAACAGTCCTGCTTCCATGCCAACCCGATGAAGGAAGGAAGTCCGGTCACCTGCCCGTCTTTCACCGCCGGCCGGATGTATGACCTTTCGTTGTATTCACTCTCGGGTAGCAGGGTTTACTCAACCACCTTCACAGGCGGCAGCGCCGTGATGCTCGGGCAGGGACTTCCGGAGGGGATGTACCTGATGCGCATCACTTCGGGAGGGAAAGAAGTATACCGGGATAAAGTGATCCTGGTCCGGTGACTTCAGGGGAGTCCGGGGAAGTTATCCACAAATTTCACTTTGATATCGGGGAAGTTCTCGACGATCTGGACTTTCAGGTCGGGGAAGTTTTCGACGATCTTCCATTCGCCGCAATGGTCGGGGAAATTTTCCACCAGCTTCACCTTCAGATCCGGAAAATTCTCTACGATCTGAACCTTGATATCCGGGAAGTTCTCGACGAATTTGATCTTGCCGTAAAGCTTAAATCCTTTATAGCAGCAGTTCTGGTCTATTTTAGGTTCATCCGGCGCGGAAGGGGCCGGGGCGGGAGAGTAGGCCATCGCGAGGAAGACGGCCAGCAACTGGATATAATAGAGCATCTGCGGAAAATTACCCTTATTTCTGAGATTCCAGGAAAACGTGGCCCAGGACTTTCCGCACTTTCTGGTAGATTCCCGGGTTGAAGCTTTCCCTGGGTCCCGCGATATTCAGCTTGGTGATATTGTTCTTCCGGAGCCATTCGGCGATCATTTCCCGGTTGGAAGGCGTGGCCAGGTTCACCAGCAGGCAGGTTTTGCAGAGCTTCCGGCTCGTATCGATCGCGAACTGCGTGCCCGGGTCGATGTGATTGTCAAAGAAGACAATGATCCCATCGCTCTGCTGCACATTCTGGATGGTCCGTTCCGAATAATTCTCCGTGTTGGTTTCGATCAGGGGGTATTTTTTGTCGATCCGGCCGTCTTCCGCCTTTCTCCCCTTGGGGCAGTACCCGCCGCAGGGGATCCCGTGTTCCAGCGCGAAATCGAGGGTGGCCCGGTCTACCCCGGTCTGTCCCCCGCTGATCAGCGTGATGTGAGGTTGATTTCCCTTCCCTTCTTTTTTCATGTTCATCCGGATATGCGCTTATTCGGCTCCCTGGAGGGGATAATTTTATGCAAAATTACGGAAAAATGGAATTTCAAGGAAATCCGACAGGTAAAATTCCTTATTTAAGGAACCGGGCCAGGTCATCGGCCAGTCCGATACGGTACCCTTCCGAATAATACCGGATCTCCCCGCCGGTGTCCAGGAAGAGGACCACCGGGAACCCGTTCGCTTTCGTCTCGTGCCGGGCTTTCAGGATCATTTCCAGGGAGCCGTTGAAATTACTGCTGAAGCGCAGGTTCCCCGGAAGATCGGCACCATTTGCTTTCCGGAATTCCCCGAGGGATGCTGCATCCGGAAGAATAAACACGAGGGTCCCCTGAAACTTCCCGAACTCCGCCTTTTTCGATTTCATCTCGGCAACCAGGTGACGGGTAGGCTCCTTGCCGGGTTCCAGCCAGGCAGCGATCGTTCCTTTTCCCCCGGGCAGGGAACAGGCCTGCTTCAATCCCGAAGCTGTGAGAAATTCGTCCATGCTGATCCGCGCATTCCCCTGTGCCGGGAGCGGGTCCTTTCTCAGGCGGATATCCTCCGCGACCGGTTTTCCCGGGACAACAGTGAAAAACTCAAGGCCTGCGAGCACGGTCCCTCCCTGGATCCGGTTGCCCGT
>DATJQF010000099.1:0-2583 GCA_035505995.1 Bacteroidales bacterium | reverse complement strand
CTTTTTCCGGATCGCACTCTTCCATTTTACCAGCGATGAATCGGAACAGACGGAAAAGACCTTGATCCCGTATTTCTCCGCGTTCTTATCCACAAAGTCCTTCAGCTTGGGGATCTCCAGCTCGCAATGTCCGCAATCCGGGTCCCAGAAAAACAGGATCAGGATCGGGGATTTGATGCTGTACAGGGAAACGAGCTGGTTGCTCGTATCGGTCATGATCATGTTCGGGGCAACGGAACCGAGCAGCAGGGGCCGAAGCCGGTTCGCCTTTTTAACCAGGTTCTCCATGGCGGCCTGGTTCACCCAATTCGCCTCATGGGTGAGATAATAGCGGTCGATGATATGAACGAAGATCTTGTCAAAGCCCATGATCTCCGGGTTCTCATAATGGTTCGTGCAGAACCAGACCATGTATTTGAACATTTCCGGGTTGGGCCGGCACTTCTCGATCATGCGGTCGCACTCCGCGATGATCGAATCGGGATTCTGGATGACCACCTTGTCGAAGTATTTGACCATCTTGTTATGAAAAACGGGGGTCCGGAGCAACCGGTCGTCCGTGAAATCGGTGCCGTCCCAGAAATGCGCGTGAAAATAACGGTAACTGAACGTGGAATCCTTTCTCCCGTTCGGTAAAAGCGGCGCCTCCGGCACATCGGGCTCTTTCATGGCGTTGATGAAGAAGGCCACGAAGGATCCGGGGTTCTTGTTCACCAGGTCGAGCCGGTAACGGTTCATTTCGGCGGAGATATCCTGGATCTTCTGGTTGATCCGGGCGGCCGAATCCTTGTTGCCGGACACCTTTTTCAATTTATCCTGCAACTGCTCGACTTCCCGGTATTTTTCCCGGTTGTATGCGAGATACCGGTAGAATAAGGTATTCTCCGGAGAGCCGGTGATCTTCATTTTGCCCAGCAGGTTGTCCCGGTCGGTCTCCATCGTGAACTCCTTGTCATTATTGACGATAAACTCGAAATAGGACTTTTCGGTCAGCACCACGATATAGATCCCTTTCGGAAGCGTATCCGGGGCCGAGAATACCACCTTCCCGGCCGGATCCGACCGCAGCGTGTCATGCACGTAGGTCCCGTTGGCATAATAGTTGGCGATCAGGCACGTGGTATCCTTCAGGCCATGGATCCTGAACGTGATGTGATATCCCCCGGCGAAGGCAGGGGAGGATAAGGCGCCCGGTACCAGCGCCAATAGGATCAGAATTTGTTTCACAGTGCGGATCATGTTCGGCTTATTGATGTTCCTTACGCAGCAGATCGTTCACGGTCTTCACCGGGTTGAAGGTGAGGATGGGGACCTCGACGAAAAGGGTGATCCATTTTGCCATGGCCCCGTTCCACAAACCCGGCAATTCCTGGGCTTTCAGGGTACGGCCGCCGCTCGATTTTCCGGAAATGAACCCCGTCTCTTCGTCCACCCAATCGGAAAGCCGGAATTTATTTCCCCGGAAATCCCGGATGCTGCATACCAGATCAACCGGATTAAAATGGGTTGCCCGGCTGAAAATATTTTTTTGGCCTTCCTCCGCCAGGTTTACCTGCGACGATTCCACGATCTGGAGAGAATTCCTGCCGTCCTTCCCGGTAACCCAGAAGGGCCCGCCCCCCGGCTCCCCTTCATTCTTCACCATCCCGCAAACCCGGATGGGACGATTCAGAAGCACCCGGAGCTGCTCTCTTTTGTTTGGTTCGGGTAATGCGTCAAATCCTTCGGGCAGCGGAAGCATCCCTTCTTCGGAGATGAAGCGTACTATTTCCGCCATTTCTGCCGGTGCCGCTTCCCCCGCGGTTTCTTTCCGCAGGAAGGAATGGATCCGGTCCCGGGTCCTGAGCAGCACTCCCCCGATCAGCTTCTTGTTTTCATAGGTGGGTCCCTTTAACCGGTCAGGCACGATATTGTCGATATTCTTGATAAAGATCACGCCGGCATCCGTCTCTTCCAGGTTCGCGAGCAATGCCCCGTGGCCTGCCGGCCGGAACAACAGGGTGCCGTCCTCTTTCCGGAAAGGGTGGTTCTCCTCGTCCACTGCCAGGGTATCGGTGGACTCCTTCTGAACGGAATAGCCGATCTCAAAAGTCACCCCGAAAGCTTTTTCATAGCGGCTTCTGACTTCGTCTGTCTTTTCCGAGAATTTCAGGGTATGTTCCGGCGACAATGTGAAATGGATCCGGGCCGTTCCCCGTTCATCCGCAGCATAATGGGCTGCCTCCACGAGGTGCTCTTCCAGGGCAGTCCGGGAACCTTCCGGGTAGCGGTGGAATTTGAGCAATGCCTTGGGGAGGTTCCCGTAATTCAGACCGCCGGCACCGAGAATGGCATCGATCACCGGGCCGGGCCGGTTCTCCCGGACCAGTTGTTCCGGGGGGATCCTCTTCAGCAGGGGGACCGGTAGCAGATCCCCGTAAAACGGAAGTTCTTCCAGGTGCTGGAGAAAATACCAGACCGAATTGAACGAATGATCCGCGAGGGAGGCTGTCCCTTTCCGGATATCTTCCCTGAACTCAAAGAGATGCTTGAACATCCGGCTGGCCGCGCCCGAGGCGGGGACGAACTTCATCACCGGGCCGG
>DATJQF010000098.1:0-4628 GCA_035505995.1 Bacteroidales bacterium | reverse complement strand
GGATAGGGTTTATTTTGATCTGATTAAAATTCCACTCTGATTCCTCTCCCTCATTTTCTCCTCCCCGGGGTGGGGAAATATTGTTGCATGGTTCCTTCTGTGTCACCGGGTAAGTCCCTGATGGGACTTTTATTCGAAAGTCTTTGAGTCAGAATTTCACAGTCTGCTATTCTAAGTCCGAAATATAGGATACGGGATCCGGGGCCTGAGATCCGAAATCTGGATTGTTTTACCGGAACTCCGAAAACATCTTTTCGAGGGCGCTCCTTTTCTTCTCCCCGAAATAATAGCCGGATTTTTCCAGGGATTTCAGTCCGGCCATCCCGAACGTGAGCTCGTTGTTCGCCATCCGCGCCTGGTCCAGCCAGCGTTTGGCATCGTCTTTATTGTTTTGCAGGTAATATGCCACACTTAATCCCAGCATGGCGTCAAAACCTGACGGGTCCAGGGCCAGGCTGCGGCGAAAAGCATCCGGGGCCTGCTCCGGCTCACCTTTTTCAAGGAAGCAGTTCCCGATGATATCCGGAAAATCAGGATTCATGGGGTTAATCCCGCTGCCCTGCCGGCAGAACGCTATCGCCCGGTCAAATTCCTTTTGCCGGAAATACACATTCCCCAGGTTGAGATAGGCGGAGGAATAATGCGGGTCCAACTGGATGACCTTCAGGAAATCGGCGATGGCTAGAACCGGGAATCCGGCATTCCCGTATGCAACGCCGCGATTGTTATAGGTTTTCGCATTTCCGGGATTGATTGCGATCGCCTTCGTGAAATCGGAGATCGCCAGGTCCAGCTTCCCCTGCATGCCGTAAAGGATCCCGCGGTTCGTATAAGCGATCTCGAATTGTGGATCAATGCTGAGAGCCCGGGTGAAATCGGCGGCGGCCAGGTCTGCGGAACCGTTGCTCATGTAATACACGCCGCGGTCGGCATACGGGGCCGCCATCCGGTCGGGGTAGCGGGAAATAACATCGCTCCACAGGGTTTCATCATTTTTCCAGACCTTGCACCGGTTGAACGTCAGCACCAGGCACGCCAGGCATGCAACAGCCAGCACCGGCAGCACCAGGAAACGCAATCGCGGTTGCTTCGTCACCGCATAATCAGCCACCCAGGCCACTGCCAGGAATAGCCCGATGTAGGGGATGTAGGTGTACCGGTCGGCGAAAAACCCGCTGCCTACGGCAAAGATCTGGAGCAGGAATACGACATTGATGAAAAAGAACAGGGCCCCGGCCGCCAACGCACGGGTATGCCGGGCAGTGCGCCAGACCAGGTAGCCTGTACCCAACAGCAACAGCGGGTTCAGGAGATAAAATAAGATCTTTGCTACCCCCTTGAACTCCGGGTAGGGATACATGGCGCTCAGGTTCACCGGGGCAAAAAACTTGACCAGGTACCCGTTGAGGGAATAGATGCCGTACAGGAACCGGTCGCCCAGCCCCGTCATCTCGTTTGCTTTCAGAAGCCCCGATTTCCGGCTGATCCAGAAGATGATCAGCAGTCCCCCGAGACCGAAGATCAGGGAGAGGATGAAATACGGTATTTTTTCTTTCAGCAGGTTCAGTTTCACGGGTCGCCCCATAAAGTAATCGATCGCAAGAAGGCTGAGGGGCAGAGTGACGGCAGACATTTTCGACAGCAGCGACAGCAGGAAAAAGAGCATGCTCAGCCAGAGATACCGCGAATTCTCATTTTCCCTGCGGATATGCCGGACATAGCAAACCATGGCGGCAATATAGAACAGGCCGTATAATACATCCTTTCGCTCGGAGATCCACGCGACCGATTCCACCCGCATCGGATGAAGGCCGAACAAAAGCGCCCCGAACGCCGCGTACAGCGGATCGATCTTCATCAGCCGGAACAGCTGGAAGATCAGCAGGGTGCTGATCAGGTGCAGCAGGAGGTTGGTCCGGTGATACGGGGCCGGGTCATTGCCCGCGATCCTGTACTCCAGGGCATAGGTCAGCAAGGCCAGGGGCACATAGGTCCCGTTCACCTGGCGGGTGAACATCTGCTTGAGATGCGCCCCGTCCAGGCCCCGGATCTTCGGGTTCTCCGTAACGTAATTATTGTCGTCCCACGTGTTTACGAAATCGTTCTTCAGGGAAGGGAAAAATGCAATGAAGGTCACCACTGCCAGGATGATCGCCAGGTGAAGTGGCTTTATGCTTAGGGTTCTATCCACAGGATCGAATTCTTGGTCCCGTACTGGTTGGTCTCCCAGTGCTCATTCACCGGATCTTCCATCCATTTGCCGTCGACGATGAATTTATACGTGTACTTGCCCGGATTAAGGTATATCGGGAACACCCATTTATCGTTCACTTTCAGCATCCGGTAATTCTTCGGATTCCACCCGGTGAAGGATCCCGTCACAACGACCTGTTTCGCCCCGGCGTAATCTTCCAGGACAAAGGTATGATTGGGCTTGATGACCCGGATCGAGTTTTCAAATTCCCCTGAACCTATTGAATAGGGATTCGCAGGATCCGGCATCCATTTCCCGTCCACGATGAATTTGTATTCATAGGTCCCCGGCGCCAGGACGTAAGGGATCACCCAGCCTCCTTCCACTTTTTCCAGGTAGATCTCATTCGGGTTCCAGCCGTTGAAATTCCCTGCCACCGCCACTTTGGATGCGTCGGTATAGCCCCTCAGCCTGAAATGCATGGTATCCCCGATGCTTAAGAAGGAGTTCTCATGCCCGCTGCCGTCGGGTCGCAGGATCTTATTTGCCGGGTCGAGGATCCACTGGCCGTCCACGATAAACTTATACGCATGCGTGCCTTCCCGCAGGAACAGGTAAAGCGCCCATCCACCGGGGACCCTCCGCATGGAGAGCTCATCCGGGTTCCAGTTGTTGAAGCTTCCCGCCACATGCACGCTTTTGGCGGCCAGATTACCCTGCAGTCCGAAGCGGTAATTATAGCAGAAGATGACGGAATTGTTGCCTCCGTTCTCGTCATCTTCCTCCAGGCGGTTATAGGGATCCTGCATCCATCTTCCGTCGAGGATGTATTTGTAGAGGTATTTGCCCGGTGTGAGCCGGATGGAAACGATCCAGCCGCTGTCGGTTTTCATCATGGGAGTTTGCAGGGTGCCCCAGTTATTGAAGGTTCCGGAGAGGTACACCTGGTTTGCCTCCAGCCGTTTGGGAAGGAAGAAGGTGGCAATGCCTGCATGATAATTGAAAACGTTGAAAAGGGTCAGGCGGTTCACGCCGTAGGCCTCGGATTCCCGGGTATTCGCTCCCTGCGCATTGATCCAGCTGTCGTCCATCATGATCACCGTCCCGGTCCCGGTGGGGGAAGCCCCCCCGCTGATGACCTTTGAGATTTCCACCCGGTAGTCATCTACTTTCGTGATCTTCCAGGTTGTCCCCCCGGCAGTGATCTGCTGCTTCCCGTCATATACATTCAGCACCAGCGACGAATCCAGATCGAACAGGCGGGACACCTCTATCTTCTGCTCTTGGGTCCATCGTTTATCCAGGCTGATGATCAGCTTCCCGTCTTCCAGGTGACAGACCCGGGAAGGATCAAATTGCGCCCGGGCTTCCAGGCCGGTCAACAGTAATAAAATCAGGAAACTCCCGCATAATTTCCTCATGGCTTCCCTCCTTTCCCAAACGCAATCTTAACATCTTTTGTGACCAGGTTGACGGAAATGACTCCCTGTTCGAGGAAATCGAAACCCAGCATCCCGTCCAGCGAATGCCCGAAGGAAGCAGCCATATTCTCCAGGCTGGCGATGATCACCTGCATCCCCGGGATCTGATGGCTGCCCAGCATGAAATCATTCAGCTTACCGTACAGGACATCCAGCCGGGCCGTACCCACCCCGCTCAGATCCGACCGCCTCTCGATGGTCACCTGATCCATCACCCTCCTTGGAAGCCAGCTGCTCAGCACATTGGACTCCGCACCCGTATCAAAACAGAAATTCAGGATCTTTCCCCCCACGCTTGCCTGCAGGAAGAGTATATTGTGGAACAATTCCGCTTTCTGGATCAGATCGCAACGGAATTCCTTCTCGGGCGACCCGATTCGCTGTCCGTTGTGGTCGAGCCGGTAAAGGATCAGCTGGTTATGGCCTGCATCGATCACGATTTCCAGGTTCTTCAGCATGGCAAACCCGAACAGCCCGAAGATCTTTACTCCCCTCCGGGTTTCCAGGTGGCCCAGGTCGGTGACATCGGCCATGATATTTTCGTTCAGGATCCCCGAAATATCGAGACGCTTCACCATGGCTTGTTTCCCGCTGGCGACGGAACCGGTCACCCCTCCTCCGGGCGATTCTTCGGTGGTCATGTATTTGCGGAAATAAATGCTGTTGAGGACCAGTTGCTGGGATCCGGTATCAAACAGGAAATTCCCGGTTTCGTTATCGATGACCGCTTCGATCATGAAAAGGTGCCCCACCCGTTTGAGGGGAACCGTCACGACGGTCGGGACTGCTCCCTCGGGACCGGTCCCGAGGATCATTCCCGGGATCAGCAGGGTTTTGGAGATGCAGAACATGGCAGGCTCAGGACCCTGATCTGCACGGGCAAAAGATGGAGATAGCAAACCGGTCAGTATGGCAAGCATCAAAATGGTAAAACGGCTCTTCTTTTTCATCAT
>DATJQF010000097.1:0-24296 GCA_035505995.1 Bacteroidales bacterium | reverse complement strand
CAGCTGAATTTCCAGAACCTGATCGCTTCCTGGAACCCGGAAATGAAAAGCCGGATCCTGCTTTGCTCCCACTGGGATTCGCGCCCTTTCGCCGATCACGACCCGGACAAGGCCAACCACCGCAAGCCCATCGATGCGGCCAACGACGGGGCCAGCGGGGTGGGCGTGCTGCTGGAGATCGCCCGCCAGCTGAATGCCCGTCAGCCGGAGATCGGCATCGATATCGTATTGTTCGATGTGGAAGACTATGGGCCTCCCCAGGATCAGCACTACACGGAGGACACGGAAAAATGGTGGGGGCTGGGCTCGCAGTACTGGTCGAAACATCCCCAGGTGAAAAATTATGATGCGAAATACGGGATCCTGCTGGATATGGTGGGGGCGCCGGGCGCCACGTTCCTGATGGAGGGCATGTCGATGAATTATGCGCCGTCGATCGTTAGGCACGTATGGGAGGTGGCGGCCACGGCAGGATTTTCAAATTATTTCATCCCGGAAGAAGGCATCTATGTGACCGACGATCATATCTACATCAATAAAAACCTGAACATCCCGACCATCGACGTCATCCACCTGGACAAGAACAGCCCCACCGGGTTTTATCCGTATTGGCATACCACCCGGGACAACATGGAATCGATCGACCGGCTGACCCTGAAAGCCGTTGGACAAACACTGCTGACGGTGATCTACGAAGAACGGTAGTTACAATCCTACGGGTTACGGCTACAACAGATCGTTCGCCAGGTTCGCCAGCTCCGACCTCTCTCCTTTTTCCAGCCTCACATGCGCGTACAGTGCATGATGCTTGATCCGGTCGATCAGCGTGGAGAGGCCGTTGCTCTGGGAATCGAGGTACGGGGTGTCGATCTGGAAGATATCGCCGGTGAAGATGATCTTGGTGTTCTCCCCGGCCCGGGTGATGATGGTCTTTACTTCATGCGGGGTCAGGTTCTGGGCTTCGTCCACGATGAAGCAGACGTTGGAGATGCTGCGGCCGCGGATATAGGCCAGCGGGGTGATCACCAGCTTCTCGTTCTCCACCGCATCGGCGATCACCTTGAATTCCTTGTCTTTTTCGCTGTACTGGCTCTGGATGAACTTCAGGTTGTCCCAGAGCGGCTCCATGTAAGGATTCAGCTTCGACTTTATATCACCCGGCAGGTAACCGATGTCCTTGTTGCTGAGCGGAACAATGGGGCGCGCCAGGTAGATCTGCTTGAAATTCCGTTTCTGTTCAAGCGCTCCGGCCAGCGCCAGCAATGTCTTTCCCGTTCCGGCAATGCCCTGCAGGGTGACCAGCTTCACGCCGGGATTCAGGATGGCGTGAAAGGCAAAAACCTGCTCGGCATTCCGGGGCGTGATCTTGTAGCAGGAATGCTTTTCGATCTTTTCAATGCGCTCGGTCTCCGGGTTGAAAAACGCCAGGGCGGAGGTCTTCCCGTTCTTGATGATGAAATAGTGGTTGGGCACGGGGTCCTGTATTCCGGCATATTCAGGCGGGCAGGATCCGTCGGCATAGATCATGTCGATGACCGTTTTGTCCACGCCTTCGATCACCGATTTGCCGGAATAAAGGGTTTCGACGTCCTTGATCTTACCGGTCTCAAAATCCTCGGCGGGGATGTTCAGCGATTTGGCTTTCAGCCGGAGATTGATATCCTTTGTGACCAGCACCACTTTCTTCCCCGGGTTTTCGCTCATCATGATCAGGGCGGCATTCAGGATCCGGTGGTCGGGCTTGTTCTCCCCGAACACCTTTACGGCATCCAGCTCGCTCTGCTCGTTCATCACTACTTTGAACTTGCCTCCGTTGGGATGGCCCAGCGGGATCCAGTTGATCAGGGTAGCCCTTTCCGAGAGCTTGTCCATGATACGGATGAATTCCCGGGCCTCGAAATTGATGGTATCGTTGCCTTTCTTGAAATCATCGAGTTCCTCCAGGACCGTAATAGGGATTGCGACGTCGTTGTCCTCGAAGCTGTGCAGCGCATCATGGTTGTAAAGGATGACGGAGGTGTCGAGCACGAAGATCTTCTTCTCTGCAGTTTTCTTCACAGGCATAGGCAGCAGTTTTTCCCGGAAAAATAAAAGTGGCGAGTTGGTTTCAGTGATTCCCTGTTATCCTTCATGAAGCTCCCGTTCACCGGCAAATCAGATTGCGGGATAAATGTAACAAACGAAAATGAGGGAAGCGTATTTTTATAAGTCAAGATATAAACAGGAGGGTGTTGAAGAAACTCACCCCCCGGCTCCCTCTCTTCCCAAGAGAGGGGGAGAAACATAGTCTTTGCTCAATTTTGCTATCATTATAAACTATCTTTGTAAAACGGGTGAAGCAACTAACATCGTTTGTGACAGGGGAAAACAGGAATATCGGAGCTGTCAGGTTCCGAAATTGGCCATCGATATCGACGAAAACATCCGTGATTATACCGGAGATCATGATCAACAAAGATTATTTGTGTTACAGAACCTGGAATTAGGGGAGTGAGTTTATGTCTATGCCCGAAAAGAAGCTATTTCTCCTCGATGCCATGGCCCTGATCTACCGGGCCTTCTATGCATTGAACAAGACCCCGAGGATCAACTCGAAAGGACTGAACACCTCGGCGATCCTGGGATTTGCCAACACGCTCTTCGATGTACTGAGGAACGAGAAGCCCACCCATATCGCAGTCGCTTTCGATACGGCAGCCCCGACCGTCCGTCATACCGATTTCACTGCCTATAAAGCCCACCGGGAAGAGACCCCGGAAGACCTGGCAGCCTCCATCCCTTATATCAAGGAGATGATCGAAGCCTTCAATATCCCGGTCATCGCCCTCGACGGATATGAAGCGGATGACATCATCGGCACCCTGGCGAAAAAAGCGGAAGAAAAGGGATTCCTGACTTACATGATGACCTCCGACAAGGATTTCGGCCAGCTGGTCAGCGATAAGACGCTTATCTACAAACCTTCCAAGTTCGGGAACCCGGCGGAGGTATGGGGCGTGAAGGAGGTCTGCAACCGGTTCGGCATCACCCGGCCCGACCAGGTCAAAGACATGCTGGGACTGTGGGGGGATGCATCCGATAATATCCCCGGCATCCCCGGAGTGGGCGAGGTGACCGCTAAAAAGCTGATCGCCGAGTTCGGCACGGTGGAAGAGCTGATCAAACGGGCGGACGAGATCCGGAACGACAAGCTGCGCGAAAAAGTCATTGCATTTAAAGACCAGGCGATCCTGTCGAAGCAGCTGGCGACGATCATCCTGGATGTACCGGTCGAGTTCAAGGAAAAAGAGCTGCAAACGGAGCCCCCGGACAGGGAGCGATTGAAGACGCTGTTTGAGGAACTTGAATTCAGGGCTTTTGCCCAAAGGGTATTCACCTGGATGTCGGTGGAAGAAGGGGGACAGAAGCTGGAGGATGGAAAAGAGAAGACAGAGGAAGGAAGACGAAAAGAACCACAAGAAAAAGGGCAGACCGATCTGTTCGCACAGGCGGAGGAGTTTCCCATCGCCTCCTCCACGTATAAAACGATCACCACCACCCCGCACACTTATCATCTGACCGATACCCCGGAAAAGAGGAAGTCCCTGATCAGGGAGCTTTCCGGTCATCCTTCTTTTTGCTTCGATACGGAAACGACCGGAATCGATACTCTCGCTTCGGAGCTCGTCGGGATGTCGTTTGCCATGAAGCCCTTCGAGGCGTATTATATTCCCCTGCCCGAAAACCAGGAGGAATGCCGCAGGATCGTTCATGAGTTCAAGCCGGTGCTGGAGGATCCGAAGATCGAAAAGATCGGTCAGAACATGAAATTCGACATCGCCATGCTGCGGTTGTACGATGTTTTCGTGCAGGGACCCATGTTCGACACCATGCTGGCCCATTACCTGATCCAGCCCGACATGAGGCATAATATGGATGTGCTCTCCGAGACATACCTGAAATATGCACCGGTCTCGATCGAGACCCTGATCGGGAAAAAGGGAGGCAAGCAGCTCAGCATGCGGTCGGTCGAAACGGAAACCATCAAGGAATACGCAGCCGAGGATGCGGACGTTACCCTCCAGCTGAAATCGGTGTTTGAGCCGATGCTGAAGAAGACCGATACGCGGGAGCTTTTCGACCGCATCGAAATGCCGCTGGTGCCGGTCCTGGTAGCCATGGAAACCGAAGGGGTGAAGCTTGATAAAAAGGCTCTTCAGGAATATTCAGGCGAACTGCAGAAAGAGATCTCGGTGCTGGAACACTCCATTTACGAAGATGCGGGAACCACCTTCAACATCGCCTCCCCGAAGCAGATGGGCGAGATCCTGTTCGAGAAAATGAATATTGTCGATAAGCCCCGGCAAACCACAAGGACAAAGCAGTATTCCACCAGTGAGGATGTGCTGATCAAGCTGGTGAACAAGCACCCGATTGTGGAAAAGATCCTGGAGTACCGCTCGCTGACCAAGCTGAAATCCACCTATGTGGATGTACTGCCCGGGCTGGTGAGCCCCCGTGACGGCAGGATCCATACTTCTTACAACCAGGCCGTGGCGGCTACCGGCAGGCTCAGCTCCAACAACCCGAACCTGCAGAATATCCCCATCCGCACCGAAAAAGGACGGGAGATCCGCAAGGCGTTCGTCCCGAGGGAAGAGGGATGGCGGCTGCTGTCGGCCGACTATTCCCAGGTGGAGCTGAGGATCATCGCTCATCTTTCCCGGGATGAAGCCATGATCGGGGATTTCCGTTCGGGCATCGACGTGCATTCGGCCACTGCTGCCAGGATTTACGGGGTCAACCAGAACGAGGTGACCCCGGATATGAGGCGGAACGCCAAAACCGTGAATTTCGGCATCATTTACGGGATGTCGGCATTCGGGTTGTCGGAAAGGCTCAACATCCCGCGCAGCGAGGCTGCAGGGATCATCAGCCAGTATTTCTCCAAATATCACCGGCTCAAGGAATACATGGACAAGACCATTGCATTCGCAAAAAAGCATGGTTATGTGGAGACCATGATGAAGCGCCGCCGGTACCTCCGGGATATCAACAGCAGCAATGCCACCGTCCGGGGATTCGCCGAGCGTAATGCCATCAATGCCCCGATCCAGGGTACGGCGGCCGACCTGATCAAGATCGCGATGATCAATATTCACCGGGAACTGGAAGAAAAGAAATTCAGGTCCCGGATGATCCTCCAGGTCCACGACGAGCTGGTGTTCGATATTCCGGAAAAAGAACTGGAAAAAGTGCATTCGCTCGTGGAGGATAAAATGAAGCATGCCATCCCGCTGGATGTGCCGGTGGAGGTGGAAATCAGTTCGGGGACGAACTGGCTGGAAGCGCACTAACTCTCAAATTACCCATATGTCCTATAGCACCGACAAACGTATCGTTATGACCCTCGACGCAGGGGGCACCAATTTCGTGTTCAATGCCGTTCAATCGGAGGAGGAGATCATCGGTCCGGTGATCCTTTCCGCCAAGGGCAGGGACCTGGAGGAGATCCTGAAAAACATCATCCAGGGATTCAACCTGGTAAAAGCCGGGATCAAGGAGAAACCGGTTGCGATCAGCTTTGCCTTTCCGGGGCCTGCCGACTACGAGAACGGAATCATCGGGGATCTTCAGAACCTTCCGTTTTTCCGCAACGGGGTGGCCCTGGGGCCGATGCTGGAAGAGACGTTCGGCATCCCGGTGTTCATCAATAACGACGGAGACCTGTTCGCATACGGGGAAGCCATCTCAGGACTTCTTCCGGAGATCAACACCCGCCTGGAGAAGTCAGGCAACCCGAAACGGTACCGGAACCTGCTGGGGGTTACCTTCGGAACAGGTTTCGGCGGTGGCATTGTTAGCCGGGGGGAACTGTTTTTCGGTGACAACTCGGCGCAGGGGGAGATCAACCGGATGAGGAACGGATTTTATCCGAAGTTTGATGCGGAAGAAAGCGTGAGCATCCGCGGCATTAAACGGGAATTCGCTTCTTTTTCAGGCATCAGTCTTTCAAAATGTCCGGAGCCCAGGGAGATCTGCGAGATCGGCATGGGTCAGCAGAAAGGCGACCGCAAAGCAGCCGTAAAAGCCTTTGAGGCCTTTGCCCTGGCTGCCGGTGATACCATCGCCAACGCGATTACCCTGGTGGATGGCCTGGTGGTGATCGGCGGGGGGTTATCGGGCGCTCATCCTCTTTTCCTGCAGGCGCTGGTCAATGAGATGAACCGCCATTTTGAGACGGTCGCCGGAAACCCGCTGGAAAGGTTGGAGATCACGGCCTTTAACCTGGAAGATGAAAAAGAGCTGGAGCAGTTCATTAAGAATTCGGCGGTGGAAGTTCCCGTACCTTTCAGCAAAAGAAAGGCGATCTACGACCCGCTGAAAAAGACCGGGGTGGGTGTCACGCGGCTGGGAACTTCCCATGCCGTCTCGATCGGGGCTTATGCCTATGCCCTGCACCGGCTGGATGTTCACAAAAAATAAATATAAAGCGCTCCTCACTTCCCAGGAGAGCCTGCCTGCAGGGGGATGGGGATGAGTTTTTTTCAACAAATTCTCCGGACGTATGTTTATAGATAATTTTTTAATATCTTTGTAAGTTCTAAAATTTTAAGCAAAACCCTAAATTAAATTTAAAATGAAAAAAGTTCTACTTTCCTTGGTCCTTTCCGTGATCGTACTGATCGGGTGGGGACAATCGACTGTTCCCAGGCAATTCGTCGTGGTAGAAGTCGGAACCGCGACCTGGTGTCAATACTGTCCGGGCGCAGCCATGGGCGTTGATGATCTGCTCACCCACGGATGCTATGTATGCGTCATCGAAAATCATAACACCGACGGGTATACGAATCAGTATTCCAATTCCCGGAACAACCTGTATAATATCTCGGGATTACCGACGACCGTTTTTGACGGTTGGTATGGTTATGTGGGTGGAAATCATTCCAATTCCATTTATAATCAGCTGCGGCCGAAATATGACACGCGTATCGCTGAACCTTCTCCGTGCACGGTAGCCCTGCAGGTCGACAGCACCGGTGCTTACAGCTATCATGCCACCATCACGGTGACGAAAGTGGGAGACATACCGGGAACCAGTGTGAAGGTCCATTTCGTCGTGACCCAGTCTCACATTCCCCAAGCCTGGCAAGGGCAGACCGAACTTAATTTTGTGAACCGGCTGATGGTTCCGGATGAGAATGGTACGGTAGCCGATTTCAGCGGCGGTGATGTTCAGACGGTCAACCTGGATTTCTCCATCGCCCCGAACTGGCCGAAAGAAAATGTTGAATTTGTAGCCTTCATCCAGGATATGGATGCCGGACAGGGCAATATACCGGGTAGCGGCTCACCTGCATGTCACAGAGCTCAGATCTACCAGGGAACCAAGAAATCCGCTGTTCCCCTGACCCCGAATTTCTCCGCCGATCCGACGGTAGTGGCTCCCGGTGGATATGTTTCCTTCACGAACCTGACCACGGGCGGATTCCTGTTCGCTCCGGATACCCTGACCTGGTATTTCCCGGGCGGAAATCCCTCTACGTCCACTGATGCCAATCCGGTAGTAATGTACTCCACCTGCGGGAAATATGACGTTAAACTGGTGGTTAGCAAAGGCGGAGAAGTAGATTCCATCATCAAGACTAATTATATTACCGCGGGCCCGGTGATCAACATCACTGCGGATCCCGGCAATTTAGATTGCTGGTATACCCCGGTCACCCTGACCGCCATCTCTCCGACCGGTGTTTCCTACCTGTGGTCCCCCGGAGGCGCCACCACTTCTTCGATCCCGGTGAATTTCGGTGATTATGGCCTCGGCACGCATACCTTCACCTGCCAGGTGACGGATGCCAACAACTGCGTGAACACCCAGAACGCCGACGTTACGTTCGATGCCTGCACAGGGATCCCCGACAAGAATGCGGATGCGGCCCTTTCGGTTTATCCGAATCCGACCACGGGAACCTTCACGCTCGAATATAACGGCCCCGCAGGGAACTACAACCTGAAAGTGGTGAACCAGCTCAATGTGACGATCTTTGAAGAAAGCAATCTGCAGGTGAGCGGCAAAGTCACCAAAACCATTACGCTGAACGCAGCAAAGGGAATCTATTACCTGATCCTGCAGGATGGCAATACGAAAGCCGTCAGGAAGATTTTTATTGACTGAGTAGTCCTTATCAAGTAGAACTTTCGCCTCATCCCCCTCTCTCCTTTTTCCTTAGGGAAAAGGGGTTGGGGGTTGAGGTTTTTAAATTGATGCTATGAAACGCTTCTCCCTCCTTGCCGCCCTCACTCTGATCCTTGCTGTCGCCTTTGCAGGAAACGTGGGCAAAACCTATTATTTCAATAACCCGGACCTGGCTTACAAAGGGATCTATACGACCCTCAACTTCCCGAATGCCCGGAATATCGGAAAAACAGGGGAGCCTTCCCTGCCCTTCCTGCCGGTCTCGCTGATCCTCCCGGCAGGAGAAAAAGCCGTTTCCATCGAAATGACCGGGGAGGAGGAAGTCACCCTGCCCGGAACCTATATTCTTTTCCCCCAGCAGGAGGTCCGGCCGATTTCGCAGGGAAGATCCGGGACTTTCCAAAAGAACGAGCAGGTATATCAATCCTCCGGAACGTATCCCGCAAAAGCTTACACGACGGTCCAGACCCAGTACCTGAACGGCTATGCATTTGCCCTGGCCACCTTTACCCCGGTCCGCTACAATCCCGCTGCCGGAACGATAACGTATTATAAGAAAGTAACGATCACTGTTCAGACAGCCCCTGACCCGAAGTCGCAAAAAGCCCTGGAAAACCTTACCTCCTCCGAAAGCGCCAACAACCGGGTTAAAGCATTTGCGCAGAATCCGGAAATGATGCAGCAGTACCCGGCCCGGAAAAGCGCCGCCATCAACTACCAGTTGCTGATCATCTCCTCGGAAACCTATCATGCCGGTTTTACGGAACTCATGAACATGTATCAGGCGGCCGGGGTGGTCAGCCGGTTTCAGTCGGTGGAATTTATTGATAACAATATGACCGGACAGGATCTCCAGGAGAAGATCCGCAACTATATCATCCAGGAGTACCAGGATAATAACATTAATTATGTCCTGCTGGGCGGTGACCCGGCTATCGTACCTTACCGCGGATTTTATTGCTATGTGCAATCCGGCGGCGGCTATGAAGATTATGATATTCCCGCCGATCTTTATTACTCCGGTCTCGACGGGACCTGGAATGACAACGGGAATAATAAATGGGGGGAACCCGGCGAGGATGACCTCCTCCCGGATGTGGCCGTGGCCCGGATGCCCTTCAATGATGCGACCGAGCTGGCCGCAGAGATCCATAAAACCGTTTCTTTTCAGACGAATCCGGTGCAGGGAGAATTCAACCGCCCGCTTTTTGCCGGGGAGCATCTGTATGACAGTCCGTGGACGGAAGGAGGCGATTACATGGATCTGCTGATCGACAATCACGGCGATAACGGCTATTTCACTTACGGAGTCCCCTCTTCCGAAAACGATATCCTGAAGCTTTATGACCAGAACTTCCCCGGGGATTACTGGCCGGTTGATACCTTGATATCCATCATCAACACAGGACGCTCTTTTATCCATCACCTGGGACATGCAGATTTCACCTACGCGCTGAAGATGGATATTTCACAGATCACCAATTCAACGTTTTACCTGGTCAACGGGGTGGACCATAATTATACATTCGTCTACACGCAGGGCTGCGAGGACGGCGGCTTTGACCACTCGGCCTGTATCGCCCAGAAGATGGTGACAATAGATAATTTCTGCGCGGCCGGCGTATTCAACAGCCGGTACGGATGGTTCGACGAGGGAACCACCGACGGACCCTCCCAGCACCTGGAGCGGGAATTTGTATCCGCTTACAACAACGATACATTACAAATCCTCCAGTTCGGCGCTACCCATGCCATGTCGAAGATCAAGACGGCGCCGTGGGTCGATCTGCCCGGTGAGTTTGAGCCCGGAGCCCAACGGTGGTGCCATTACGATTGCAATGCACTGGGCGATCCGGTAATGCCGGTCATCCAGCAAAACCAGGCGCCCCAGGGTATTGGGCCGGCGACAGCTTCCCTGAATTTCTCCGTCTATCCGAACCCCGCCAGGGACCGGATCACGCTGACCATTCACGCACCGGCCAATGCTGACCTGACGATCACAATGCTTAATCCTATGGGGCAGGAAGTTTCCGTTCCACAACGACTGACCAACGGATCTGCATTATCCATCACTACATATCTTGACCTGACCCACTGCGCCCCCGGCGTTTATTTCTGCCGGGTAGAGGACGGAACCTCCTCTTCTGTTAAAAAAGTGGTAGTGACCCGCTGATTTTCGACCGGGAGTTTTTATTTTTGATTCCCGGTATAAATATCTTTTATGCTCAATTTCAGATCTATGAAGAAGTTTACTTTTTTATTGGTTTTTTCTTTTGCATTCATGGGTGCCCGGTCCCAGACATTTTCTTACACGGACAACTGGGGCAAAGCAGGATACAACATCCTGGAGGCAACCCCTTCTCACGTTCAGCTGGTTTACTCAATGCCGGTCTTTTCGCTGGAGGATATCAGCATCAACGGAGAGGCGATGAAAGATATCAGCCTCCCCGGCAACCTGCTTTTCAATGATGCGGGCGCCCCCAACCTGCCCAGCAAGGGCAGATACCTGGCCATTCCAACCGGTTCAGTCCCCAGGGTGACCATCGTGGCCCGGCGGACGGAAGTGTTGCACAACGTGAATATCGCTCCTGCCCCGAAAATTCCTCTCGGCGATGATGATACGCCCCTGCACTATGCAAAAAATCAGGCGATCTACTCTCAGAATGCAAACTATCCTGCTTCCCCGGTGCAGATCTCCCAGGTGATGCACATCCGCGGGGTGGATGCGATCATTATCGGGACTACCCCGTTCCAGTATAACCCGGTCACCCGCGACCTTACCATTTATAAGGATCTCCGCATAGAGGTCAGCTTCGACAGGGGGAACGGCCAGTTCGGGAATACCCTTTACCGGAATAAGTGGTGGGATCCGATCCTGTCCGACATGATGCTCAACTATTCCTCCCTGCCGGTCATTGATTACGACCAACGGTTCCAGACTTATTCTCCCTCCTCCAAGGACGTGGAATGTGAATATATCATTATCTGCCCGACGGGACCTGCATTCCAGGCATGGGCCGATACGATCCGGCGCTTCCGGAACCAGCAGGGGATCCTGACGCATGTTTATACCCTGGACGATGTGGGAGGCAATACGACGACCGCCATCGAGAATTTCATCGACAACGCCTATAACAACTGGACCATCAAGCCGGTCGCCTGCCTGCTGCTGGGCGATTACGGTACCGACGGGACCAAGAACATCATATCCCCGCTGCTGCATCATGATGCCGGATATCCGGATTTCGCGGCCGATAACAAGTATGCGGACGTGGACGGCGACGTGCTCCCGGACGTGGTCTTCTCCCGGATCACAGCCAATGATTCCTCCCAGCTCCGGGTCATGGTCACCAAGTTCCTGACCAATGAGCGCACTCCGGTCACCGACCCGGTATATTACTCAAAGCCGATAACTTCGATCGGTTGGGAAACGGATCGCTGGTTCCAGCTTTGCGGGGAGATCGTTGGAGGATATTTCAGAAATGTACAGGGAAAAACCCCGCGAAGGATCAATGCCGTTTACCAGGGAAATCCGGGCAGTACCTGGTCGACAGCCGCCAATACTTCCCAGATCACCAGCTATTTCGGACCGGCCGGGCTCGGGTATATCCCGGCCACCCCCGCCGAACTGGGCGGATGGTCGGGGGGGAATGCCGCGAAGATCAATGCCGCTATCGATTCGGGCGCCTTTATGATGCTGCACCGGGATCACGGGGAATATATCGGCTGGGGTGAACCTTCTTATCACAGCAGCGACGTGGTGAACCTGACCAACAATGCATTGATCTTTGTGTTCTCGATCAATTGCCAGACCGGCGCCTACCACCGTTCTACCGAATGCTTTGGGGAAACATTTCACCGCCATACCTATAACGGGTATAATTCGGGAGCACTGGGAGTGGTTTGTCCGACCGAAGTCTCCTATTCGTTCGTGAATGACACCTTCGTCTGGGGTATGTTCGATAACATGTGGGACGATTTCATGCCGTCGGAAAATCCCAACCCGCCCTCCAGGGGAGCGCTACCCGCATTCGGCCATGCAGCGGGCAAGTATTTTTTAAAGCAGTCGAGCTGGCCCTCGGACCCCCAGGAAAAGAATATAACCTTCAATCTGTTCCACATGCATGGCGATGCCTTTACCATGCTTTATTACGAGGTCCCGCAGCCGCTTACGGTAACCCATGATAACACGATCCTGGAAGGATCCACTACTTTCAATATATCCGCCAATGAAGGCGCTTCGATCGGGTTGACAGTGAACGATGCGATCATTGCAACGGGAACGGGCCAGGGCGCCACCCCGGTGGCGATCACCATCCCTCCCCAGACGGCAGGAACCATGGTCCGGGTCACGGTTACCAAGCAGAATTATTTCCGCTATACCGCGCTGGTGCCGGTGGTCAGTGATGCGCTGGTGGCTGACTTCACCGCCACCGCCACACAGATCTGCCCCGGCTCTTCCGTTGATTTCACCGACATTTCCTCGGGAATCCCAACAGGCTGGTCCTGGACGTTCACCGGCGGGACCCCCCCGACCTCCAACGTGCAAAACCCGCAGGGGATCGTTTTTTCCAATCCCGGAGATTTCGCGGTCTCCCTGACCGTCACCCGCGATACCCTTTCCAGCACTACCGACCTGGATCCTTATATTCAGGTACATCCTTTCCCTGCCGCTGCATTCCAGTATATCCCGGCCTGTTTTGGACAGCCGACCGATTTCACCGATCAGACCAACGGTAACGGAGGAACCGTGAACATGTGGAGATGGAATTTCGGCGATCCCTCTTCGGGGACCTACAATACTTCCACGTTGCAGAACCCTTCTCATACCTTCCTGTCGGCGGGATATTATCATGTTACCCTGGTGGCCCTGAACAATTCGACTTGCGCCGATACGATCACACAGGATGTCCTCGTGCTGGATTTACCGGGCATTGCAGCAGTTCCGTCGGGTCCGGCGGAGATCTGCCAGGGTTCAACCGGCAACCTGTATACGACGGCGGGAACCCTTTATGCGACTTCTTACGGCTGGGAGGTAACCCCGACAGAAGCGGGGACATTTACCGGCGATTCCGCCACGGTTTCTTTTAATGCCTCCGCCACTTTTACCGGTGCTGCCACGGTGTTTGTGAAAGGGGTCAACGACTGCGGGGAGGGAAGCCTTTCCGCAGGATTTCCGGTTACGGTGAATCCGTTACCGTCCCCGGCTGCCAGGCCTTCCGGGCCCGACAGCGTCAACCTGAACAAGGTAAGCCACACCGACTTCACCGCCGATCCGGTCCAGGATGCGGACAGCTATACCTGGCAGATCGACCCGGTTGATGCAGGAACGATATCCGGGACCGGCCTGACCGGGTCGGTCGACTGGGACCATACTTACCGCGGGGATGCTCATATCACGGTGTTAGGGGTTAACAACTGCGGTACAGGAAATGTTTCGGCGGATAAAAAGGTCACGGTCTATGCACCGGTAGGCATTGAAGAGCTCAATCCTTCCGGGTTCCTGGTTTACCCGAACCCGTCCTCCGGGAAATTGAATATCACCCTCCGTTCGGGCATCCCGGTAACCCTTGATGTTAAAATTTTCAACCCCGTCGGAACGGTCGTCTATACCGAAAACAGCATCCGGCTTGAATCCCGTTCGAACAGGACGCTCGATCTTACGAACCTCTCTGCCGGAGTGTATTTCCTGAAGATCGAAAGTGCCAACGGTTCATTCGTAAAGAAGATCGTGATTGAGAAATAAGATGTGACGCTTGACGCGTGAGGCATAAAGTATTACTTGTTTGTAAATTCGTCACGTCCTTCATCACGATTTTTCAGCCTTACTTTTAAGTAACTTTGTATATTGATTTTTTCAATACCATGAAAAATATCATATACTCATTGTTTCTTTTCCTGTTGCCGTTTTCCATTTTCTCCCAGCAGCTGCCGAAGTATTTTCCCAGGGTGACTCCCGCCGGCCAGGGGATCGTCAATACCAGGATCGACAACCTCGGGTATTGGATGAAGATGGCAAAGCTGGGGTACCTTTATCCCGCACCTCCCGGTAAATTCGTTCAACCCGTATTCAAGGGCAACCGGATCGCCGGCAAGGACCTCCTGCCGCAGGATTCCCCGGATGTTCCCCTGACGGATACGTCCGGCCTGACTCAGAGCGAAAATTCGGTATTTCCCGATCCTTTCAATGAATCCACCCTGCTGAATTCAAACAATTCAACCGACTGGAACGGTACGGAGGCCCTGCAGCTGTACGGGGCCGATGATCGTTTTTCCCGCGATGCCGGGGAAGGCTGGGGAGGATCGACCCAGGGCGCCGGCAATGAAAACCTCGGGGATCCGGCAACGGCTATCGGGCTGAACGGCTGGTGGTACGTGGGGAAGATCGACAATACCTGGGGGCAATCGGTGGCCTGGTCGTCCGATTTCGGCCAGACCTGGCACGATGTCCAGGTGGAATCCGTGCCGCCCGGAAATAATATCCTGGACAAGAACCACCTCTGGATCGATAATTCTCCCACCAGTCCCTACCAGGGACATCTGTACGCAGCCTGGACGAACGGGGTGAGCGGTGCGGCTAATGAAAATGATATTGAGCTTTGCCGTTCCATTGATCACGGCCTTACCTGGTCGGGCCCTCAGAACCTGAGCCAGGAAGTATACGCCGGGAGCTTCAACCACGGGGTGAACATTTGTACCGGACCCGGTGGAGAAGTGTACGCCGCCTGGTCGATCTACGACACCTGGCCTTCGGATGAAACGGCCATCGGCTTTGCCATGTCCCTGAACGGCGGGGAGACCTTTGAGCCCGGCGTGCGGATCCTCCAGAACATACGCGGCATCCGCATGACCGAGACCTCGAAGAACATGCGGGTGAACTCGTTCCCGTCCATGACGGTCGATAACAGCAACAGCACCTCCCGCGGAACCATCTATATCGTTTGGGCGAATATCGGAGTTCCGGGCACCAACCTGGGTCCGGATATCGATGTATATATGATCCGCTCCACAGACCAGGGCGATTCCTGGTCGGCACCGGTGCGGGTGAACCAGGATACTCCGGGCCTCGGGAAAGAACATTT
Source organism: Bacteroidales bacterium (assembly GCA_035505995.1). Taxonomy (GTDB): domain Bacteria; phylum Bacteroidota; class Bacteroidia; order Bacteroidales; family FEN-979; genus DATJQF01. The sequence continues at coordinate 9,038 of DATJQF010000097.1, read as the reverse complement.
CTTTCCCTGGATCACCTGCGACCCGGCAACAGGTTACCTGTGTGTGGTCTATTATGACGACCGGGATGTGGATTCAACCCAATGCGAAACCTGGGTTTCCTATTCCTACGACCAGGGGAATACCTGGAGCGATGCGCGGGTGAGCGATGTGGCTTTCACCCCGTCGGGGATCCCCGGCCTGTCGATCTATTATTTCGGGGATTATCTCGGGATCAGCTCCTCCAACCGGAAGATCTATCCCGTGTGGACCGATAACCGCACCGGGGTTGCTCTTTCCTACACGTCCCCCTTCCTGCTTTCTCCTGCTCCCGGTCAGCCTTACGTGGTGTATGATTCCGATTCCCTGTTTTCGATTGCCTCCGGTACCCCTGGGGATCTGAACTACCGGGATTCGCTGTACCTGGATCTCGGGTTGAAGAATGTAGGAGACCAGCCGGCCTTTCAGGTTAATTCGGAGGTCTCGTCCAATTCGCCTTATATCACGTTTACACAGGATGCAGCTTACTACGGGGATCTCAATCCGGGGGATCGTAAAACCATCCAGCACGGTTACTCCCTGAAGGTATCCGACAGCATCCCCGACGGGCTGCAGATCCGATTCAATGTCTGGTCCTACAATGCCGATACCTCCTGGTTCAGCCATTTCTTTGTGGAATCGCATGCGCCGGCATTTCACATCGATAGTCTGAGGATCGTTGACACGCTGGACGGGAACCGGAACGGAAAGCTTGATCCGGGCGAGACCGTGCAGGTCGTACTTTATATATCCGATGTGGGCAGTTTCTCCTGCCAGTCCTCGTACGTGAAAATGTCTGCTGCCTGTTCATTCCTGTCCATTGAGCAGGATTCCGTCTTTGTGGGCGACATTCTTCCCGGCCTGCAGGCCACTGCGGTATTCACCGCTGCCATCAGTGACGAAGCTCCGGTGGGAACCGGATGCAATTTTACTTTCCGGGCGGCGTCAGGGTTATACCATGCCACGCAGTCCTACCTTGAAACCATCGGGCTGATTGTGGAGGACTGGGAGTCGAATAATTTCAGCAAATTCCCCTGGCAGTTCAGCGGCATGCCTTGGTACGTCACTGCCTATGAGCCCTGGGAAGGACACCACTGCTGCAGGTCGGGATTGATATATGACGAGCAATCGAGCATCCTGCTGCTTAATTATATTACCGGCGTGGATGACACTATCTCTTTTTACCGCAGGGTCTCTTCCGAGGCGAACTTTGATTTCCTGAGATTCTATGTGGACGGCGTCCTGGCCGGAGAATGGTCGGGTGAGCAGCCCTGGGAGCGGGAAGCCTATTTCGTTCCCGCCGGCAGCCATCAATTCAAATGGGCTTATGTGAAGGATATCTCCGAAAGCGCCGGCCAGGACCGCGGCTGGATCGACTTCATTGAATTTCCGCCTCCGCCGCTGCCCATTGTGGATGCCGGGTCCAACGATACGCTCTGCGGAGTTACCTCCGTTCACCTGGATGCCACGGCATCAGCCTTCGACTCCCTGCTCTGGACCACCTATGGCGACGGTACCTTCGATAACGATACGATCCCCGATCCGGTTTATACGCTCGGACCGGACGATCTGTTGGCCGGCACGGTCCGGCTCCGGCTGACCGCTTACGGGACCTACGGCCATACTTCCCGCAGCGTCTGGATGACGGTAGGGATCCCCCTGACCACGCATATCAGCTTTTTCCCGAAGGATACCCTTTGCGGGGGGCAGACGGTCACCCTGTCGGTGGATTCTGTTGCCGGGGGACGATATTACTGGACGCCGGGCGGAGCCGCTCTGCGAATGATCCAGGTGGATACCTCGGTGACGGGCGGCTTCGGAATGACGCTTTTCCGGGTGGATGTTGCCAATGCTTCCGGATGCCATGCAAGGGATTCGGTGAACATCACCTTCAAGGACTGCACCGGGATACCTGAACAGTCGGGGCTGCTGTCGGCGATAGTGTACCCGAATCCGACTCCGGGCGCTTTTACGGTGAGGATGTCCTTCCGTGAGACGGAACAATTGTCAATCCGGATCACAGACATGCTCGATAAGCCGGTATTCGAAAAGGACGGGCTGGCTGTTTCGGGTGATTGGTCGGAAGTGATCGACCTCACCGGTCTGCCCAAAGGGATCTATATCCTTCACGCATCCACCGGATCCGGGACCTGTACCCGGAAAATCTTGTTGCAATGATTCCAGAATAATATTTTCTACATTTGCATGAGAATCTAAGAGAATGATCAGAAAAATACTCGCGGGATTCCTTGTTTTTCTTTTGCTTTTTAACCTGAGCGGGTATTATTTCATATTCTCCTATAACCGGATGCTGGTACGGTCACAGATGCGGGCAACCATCCGGTCGGGAGAATCGCAAGACCAGGAGGAGACCCTTGTCATCCCGGTAAGCGAGGTCCGGTGGATCGATCAGAAGGAATTCTCCTACCGGGGAAAGCTGTACGACGTTGTCTCCTGCAGCTTTTCGGGAAATACCGTGACGATCAAATGCATCAACGACCGGAAAGAAGAATCCCTCTATTCCCGTTACCAGACTTACTTTACATCTTCACCCACCGATCAGATCCCGGGCAAACCCAATAATACCAAGGCGATGCTCTACCACCTGATCCGGCATGCCCTGCTCAATGATGCACTATCTATAAATGTTCCTTACATTATCCTGGATGGCCGTCCTGAAGGGTCATCTCCTGATAACTGTTGCGTTTGCCGTCCCCCATCTCCGCCTCCCGAACCAGTTTGCTGAATTACAATATTATTAGTCTCATTGCGGAAAGGACCAGATCCTTTTCCGTGTTTATGTATTCAGTAACCTATTCAAACCAATTTACATCATGAAAAAACTTGTATTTACTTTCATCCTGCTCGCATTTATTCTCTCATCCCTGGCATACGGGCAGGAAAAATCAAAACCGGCAGCACAGACACCACGGAAAGATACCATCAACCTGAATGAAGTCGAGATCTCGGCGTTTCGGACGGTCATTCCCCTCCGGGAGATCCCGGCGGGTGTTTCCTATGTCACTCCTCGTCAGCTCAACATTTTTTCAAAGACCATTGCTCCGGATGAAGCGTTGCGCCTTGTGCCCGGAGTGAAGGTTGAGAACGGCACCGACGGCTCGCGGGTGCATTTGTATATCCGCGGACAGGGGATCTTATCAGAAACGGGCTTCCGGGGCATCCAGGTACTGATCGACGGCGTTCCCGTAAACGACCCGGGCGGATTCTGCCCCGATCTTTACGATGTGGACTGGGCCGTGGTCAAGAATGTGGAAGTGGTGAGAGGGCTGGCTGCCTCGCTGTACGGGGCTAATGCCACCGGCGGTATCGTGAATATCCTGACCGGCGACGGAGGAAAGAAACCCGTCAATACCACGCTGTTCGGCTCAGGAGGATCCTACGGCTTCTGGAAGGTCCTGGGACAGGTGGACGGAACGCAGGGAAATGTAAATTACCGGGCCTCTTACTCCCATACGCAGGGACACGGCTACCGGGATCACCAGTCGTTCATGGGAGATCTTTTCAGCGAAAAAGCTACCTGGACACCCTCCTCCAAGGTGGTGGTCACCCAGATCCTCTCCTATACGAATTACTTCAACCAGAATTCGGAGGGGATCAACCTGTACCGGTATGAAACCTACGGGCCGAGGGCGGCCAACACGGACGCCATCCCATATAATGAATTCCATGAGACCAAGCGTCTTACCGGCGCCCTGCAGGCCCAGTTCCAGCTTTGCAAGAGTTCCAGCCTCGACATCAAAGGATTTGCCCGGTCCAACTACTACCGGGAAACTTCCAACAACGGGGATGATTACAAGCCGTTCATCAGTTTCGGCGGGTCCGCACAGTATAACCTGAATTCGGGCCACGAGAAGCTGGTGAACCATTTCAGTCTTGGCGTGGATTACCAGACGCAGACCATTACCGAGCATATGTTCGCGGTTCCCCCCGAGAACGAGAGGGATTCCAACCGCGTCGACAGCTACTGGAGCCGCGAATGCTTCGACCTCGACCAGATCCTCATCAACCAGATCATCCGCCAGAGCAGCGCCGGGATCTACCTGATCGACAAGCTGGATATCGCAAGGAAACTTTATGCGATCGTGAACGTACGGGGTGATTTTATCTACAACAAGCTGAACAATAATATCCCGGTTCCTGATTCACTGAACCCCAACGGGAATAAAAGCTTCCAGCATATCACCTACCGGATCGGCCTTGCTTATGACCTGGCCCGGTACCTGAACCTTTACGGAAGCTGGGGCACCGGTTTCCTGACGCCCTCGGGGGATGAGCTTTACAACAACCCCGAATCCTACGGCGGGTTCAACAACCTGATCAAGCCCTCCACCTCGCAGGGATTCGAGCTGGGACTGCGCGGGGACGTCGGGAAGGTTTTCCATTACGATGTGACCGGGTTCGATATCATGTCCGACAACGAATTCTACCGCTACAGCGTTCCGGGGAGAGGCAATAACGCCGCCTTCTTCGGGAATATCGGCAAAAGCACCAAGTGGGGCATCGAGACCTTTATCTCGGTTTCACCCGTCAAGAACGTCATTCTGGATGCATCTTACACCTATTCCCATTTCCGCTATACTTCTCCCGACAGCGTAAAGGGACACTGGATGCCGAACAGCCCGATGCACATGCTCACCGCCGAGGTCTCCTATAACTTCCTGAAGCATTTCACCGTGGCACTGAGCACCGAGTGGGAATCCAAATACTGTATCCAGGTGGACGACTCGATCTATTTCAATTACACGATCGGCCAGACCTATTACCAGCCGGGAAGCGTGCGCAGCTCCTGGGTGGACGGCTACAACATCTGGAGCCTGAACCTGAACTGGAACTGGAAACTCGGATGGCTCACGGGCGACCTGGGCTTTTATGTGAAGAACCTCTTCGACGAGCAGTACTTCGGCTTCACCGAGCCCAACAACGGACCGGATTACAACAGTTACCAGCCGGCGCCGGGAAGGGAATTTTTCGTGAACCTGAAATTAAAATTTTAGCAAGCCGGAGAAACAGTAACCACCCTGGCCACCGCTTGCTGCGGAATCCACCCCACCTGTTTCCTTCCGATCCAAGTCAGGAACAGGAGGAAAAATTTTCCTGGGTTTCCCCTCCTGCCCGAATGAAGTGAGGGATAGGAGGGGTGGCCGAAGGCCGGGGTGGTTACTGTTTTCCCTCAATCCCGGAGTTTTCTCGTAATTCGTAATCCGTAATCCGTAATCCGTAATTATAAAAAGAAGAGTGCCACTCCTCCCACTGCGAGGAATGCACCCAGTATTTCATTCAGCGTGACTTTCTCTTTGAAGAGCAGCACCGACGGCGGGATGATCAGGATGGGCACGATCGCCATGATGGTGGAGCCGATGCCCGTGGAGGTAAGCTGGACCGATAGCAGGGAGAACGAGACACCGAGGAAAGGCCCGAAAAAAGCGCCGGTGGAAAGCTGACCCAGGGCTCTGGGATCCCGAAAGGCCCTGCGGAGGTTGCTCCACGACCCCATGAGGGTAAAGATGATCGCGAATCCCGCGATGCCGGCCATTACCCGGATCTGCGCCGAGGCAAACGGATTATAGCCCTGCATGCCGTATTTGCTCACGACCAGGCCGGCTCCCTGTCCGATCGCACCGCCCAATCCCAGCAGGATGCCCCAGATGGGATATCCGAGACGAAAGGTCTTCAGGATCCCGAGCTTCTCTTCCGGTCCACGCCTTCTCAATACCACCAGAGCAATCCCCGCAACGGTCAGGGCCATTCCGATCCAGCTTTTAAAGCTCAGGGTCTCTCCCAGGATCAGCCATCCGAACATCGCGGTGATCGGAGGAGTGAGCGCCATCATCAGCATGGAGATCCTGGCGCCCACTACCACGAAGGCCTGAAGCAGGCAGAGATCGCCGAAGGCAAATCCGATGAGGCCGGAGATGATGAGCCAGAACCAGGTCCTTCCTGACGCATCCACCGGTAGAATATATCCGCGGTAGATCCAGTTGAAGATCGTGAGAAGCGTGAACCCGACGATCAGACGGAGGATGTTTACCGACAATGAGCCCACCCTTTTGCTGGCTGCTTCAAAGGAGAGGGCCGTGACGGTCCAGAAGATCGCCGTGGCAAGCGCTGCAAATTCTCCTGCGTGCTTCAATTTGTGGTTAGTTGGCGCCGGTCAGCCATTCCTGCGGATTCTGAATGGTTTTTCCCAGCCAGATCTCAAAATGAATTTCCGTCTTTGCATCTTCCGGGTCGGTATGCACATTCCCGATCACCTGCTTGGTGGTGACCATGTCCCCGTCCTTCACATAGACTTCTTCCAGGTTCGAATAAACGGTCAGATATTCCCCGTGCCGTATGATCACAACTTTATTCAGGTTCGGGAACGACATCACCCGGCTTACTTTTCCGTTGAACACTGCCCTCACGCTGGCCCCCTTTTCCGTGGCGATATCGACGCCGTTGTTTTTCGTTTTCACATATTTCAGCACCGGGTGCGGGTGCTCTCCGAAGGTGCCGGTGATGATCCCTTTCTCGGCCGGCCAGGGCAACCGTCCTTTGTTCGAGGCGAAAGAGCTGGAGAGCTCCATCTCCACCGGCGTGAGGAACAGTCCCGTCTCGGCCGCGCCCTTCTGAACTTCGTTCTTCCCGGTCCCTTTGGTCTTTGCAGCGGAGACCCTGATCTCCGCGGCGATCAGCTTTTCGATCTCATTCTGCAGTTTCCGGGCGGCCTCCTGTTTATCTTTCAGCGAAGCCTTCAGCTGCTTTTCTTTTTGGGTCAGCTCTTCGACCGTCCGGTCCTTTTCCTCCTTTTCCGTGGTAAGGGTAGTGATATGGGATTGCTGGGAAGTCAGCAGCGCCATTTTCGCTGCTTTCGTCTCCTCCAGCTCCCGCTGAGACCGGGTGATCTCGATCTGCTTGTCACGGATCAGCTCCGCCTGCGTCCGCCGGGAGGCGCTGTATTGCTGGTAATACCGGAGCCGGTCGAAGGCCTGGTTGAAATCCTTGGCCGAGAAGATGAACAGCAGCCGGTTGTAGGCATTCAGGTTCTTATAGGCATAATAGATCATCCGGGCATATTCGTCCTTCATTTTGGCAAGATCCGTATTCAGTTTTTTGATCTGCTGGTTCTGCAGGTCGATCTGGACCTGGATCCCGTCCACTTCGCGGGTGATGGTCGTGATCAGCGATTGCCGCTTCCCGATCTGCTGATCCAGCAGTTGCAGCCGGTTCAGCGAGGCCTGCCGGCTGTTGCGGGTCTGCTCCAGCAAGGTGCCGGTCAGCTTGATCTCGTCTTCCAGCTGCTTCTTCTTTCTCTGCAGCTGTTCCTGGGTTGTTTGGGAAAAAGAAAGAAGTGCGATGACCCATAAAGCCACCGTCCATGCGATCAGTAAGAAGGAAGGCCGGGTTCCTGGATTTCTCATTTCATCCGGATATGGTCAGGGCAGTCATTTTACCTGCCGGTAGCTCTGGGGTATCTTGAACGGGAACTGCAGCGGGAGGTCTGTGGCAATCTTGCTGAAATTGACTTTCACATGGATCTCGTTATCTGCCGTTATATCGAAGGTGACCTCCTTCGGAAAATACTGGGCCCCGATATGATCAAACTGGGAATAATCCGCTTCCAGCTTGTTGTTCGGATCCGTCAGCTCCTTCACGTCCGCTTCGGTGATCTTGAAGGTTTCCGGGTCGATCCAGATGTTCTGGATCAGGATGCGCTCGTTCTCACTGCTGTTCCGGACATATTTTTTCAGCTTCATCCGGGCGGCCGTCGAAAGCTTGTACTGGTCCTTGTCGAGCGACGCCCTGAATTTCCCGTTCTCGTAAAAGGAAAGGTCGTTGCCGGTGAGAAAAGATTGCAGGATGTCGTAATCGATGTTGGTGTTCAGGAACCGGTTCACGATATTATAATCCCCGATAAAGTAAGTATTGTTGATCCTGTTGATGAACTGCACCGAATCCTGGCTGATCATCATCCGGAGAACTTCGATCCCCAACCCGGCCGAGATCGAAATCCAGATCAGGCTGTCCTTGCGGATGCGGATCTGCCCGCTGAAGGAGTTCTTCTTGTCGCCGTTCTCATAGTCGGCGGAGAATTTGGAAGAGAAGGTGCTGTATTTCAGCTCGTTCTCCTTAAGCTTGGAAAAGAGAAAATCCGCACCTTCCTCCTTGATGGGAGCCCGGAAGGCTTTTTTCTGCGTGTTGCAGGAATAAAACAGGGTGAGGGAAAATACCAGCAGCAGGAAAAGCGGTCTCTTAATCATACAGCTTTTTATCACTGATTTTTTTATCCAGGTTTTCCGAGCCGGGGCCTTTGGCTTTTGCCCTCAGCCAGTATTCCTCGGCTTTGCTGACATTCCCGAGCTTGTACATGACATCGCCGTAATGCTCCAGGACTTCCGAGCTTACCCCGGCAGTGTCGCTCACTGCTTTTTTGATCCATGGCTCCGCCTCATCATATTTTCCCAGCTTGAAGAGCACCCACCCGTAGGTATCCTGGAAGGCCGAGTTGTCCGGCTCAAGGGTCACCGCTTTTTTTGCCATCTTTTCCGCTTTTTCGAGATCCTTGCTCCGCAGGGAGAGGTAATAGGCGTAGTTATTCAGGACGTAGGCATTGTCGCCTTTGATCGCCAGCGACTTCTCATACGCCTGATCCGATTCCTCCGGGTTGTTCAGTGCATGATAGGTGTCGCCCAGGTACATGTAGAAAGTTGAAAGCAGTTCATCGTTGTTGACCACCAGCTTGGACCCCGTATTCATCAGGGCTACCGCTTTTATATAATCTTTGCTCTGAAACCTGGCAAGTCCGGCAAAGAGATACGGGACCGGCTGATCGGGAAAAAGCTCGATGGCTTTGGTGCTCATGGTATCCAGGTGGCCGTAATTCTCCACCTGCAGGTCGAGCCGCATCACCTCTTCCCAGAGGGTGTAGTTGCTGCTGTCGAGGGCCACCGCCTTGATGAACTCTTCCCTCGCCGGAACTATCTGCTTGTCCTGCACCAGCAGGTCGCCATAGATGGAATGG
>DATJQF010000096.1:0-6253 GCA_035505995.1 Bacteroidales bacterium | reverse complement strand
CGGGAGGGGCCGCCGACATTGGTTAAAAAGTTCCCTCCGGAAAGCGCCGAGCAGAGGATCTCCACCATCACCGCCAGTCCGTAGCCCTTATATCCTGCCGTGATCTCCATTCCCCCGAGCGGAAGCAGCGCGCCATGCCCGCCGGGCCTGATCTTCGACGGGTCGTTGGTGACCTGCCCTTCCTCGTCGATCCCCCACCCGATGGGGATATGCTCTTTTTTCTTTTCATACACCTGGATCTTCCCGTATGCCACCGCACTGGTCGCCATGTCGAGCAGGAAGGGACGCTCCTTGCCGGACGGGGCGGCCAGGGCAATGGGATTGGTTCCCAAAATAGCGGTCCGGCCATACGTGGGGGCAACCAGGGGTTGTGAATTCGTCATGCTGAGCCCGATCATCCCCTCTTCCAGGGCCATCAGGGAATAATATCCCGCGATCCCGAAATGATTGCTGTTCCTGATCGTGATGGCTCCGATGCCCGCTTTTTTTGCTTTCTCGATGCACATGCGCATGGCCTTGTGCGAGACCACCTGACCCATCCCGTTTCCCCCGTCGATCAGCGCGGTAGAGGGGGTCTCGGTGATAATTTTATAAGGGGTGAGCGGGTTCATGTACCCTTTCTGAAGCCGGCTTCCGTAATAGGAGCCCAGCCGGTGCATGCCATGGGATTCGACGCCCCGTATATCCGCGCAAAGCAACACTTTCCCGACAATGCGGGCATCCTCTTCCGGCACCCCTAGTTTGGTCATGTACCGGATGATGAAGTTCATCAGGTCCTCTCTCTTAAAGCGAAAAACAGTCTCCATAACTGAATATTTATTTGATATAGGTTTCCACCACCCAGCGGGCGAAAGGGAAGCTGCTCGTGAATGCCGGGGAAACGGCGTTCAGCACATGAACCGTCCGGTCGTCCCCTTCCACCACAAAATCCATCACCAGCTCCAGGGTCTTCCTGTTCAGCAGTTGCGCACGGATCCCGGGCCGGCTCCATTCGGTGAACCCGGATGGGTCGATATGATGCACCAGCGCGGTGGCCAGCTTTACAAAATAGCGACGATTGTATTTCCGGATCTCGTCGAATGCCAGATTGCGGAAGCCAAAGGCATTGGTCAGGAACAGGCGGCTTTCCCACCCCAGGATATTGGTCAGCTCTTTCCCCCTGAAATGGGAGAATCCCTTGTAATTCTCCCGCCAGAAGGCAGGGATCGAAGTAGGTCCGATCTTGATGACATTGTCGACGGTCACCGTGAAATGAACTCCCAGGAAAGGATTCTTCAGGTTCGGGACCGGGTAGATGTTGGTCCGGATCGGTTTATCTTTTTTAGTGTACTTCAGGTAGATCCCCTTGAACGGGATGATCGTGTATTTTTCCGAGAACCCGAACTGCTTCGCGATCTTATCGGCATACAGCCCGGCCGCATTGATGATCTTCCCGGCGGAGATGCGGGTCCCGGCCGTCGTCAGGACGGAATTGCCTTCCCCTTTCTTCCGGTATCCTTCGCCGAACAGGAATTCCACTCCCGCCGCCCGGAGATCCTCCTTGACCGCCATATTGACCTCGGTCGGGTCCACCGTTGCGGTGTTCGGCGAAAACAACGCCTGCTGAAAGGTTTTGGCATTGGGTTCGATCTCCGCCAGCTCCTTTTCAGAGATGAGGGAAACGTCCACCCCGTTCTTCTTTCCCCTTCGGTCCAGCTCGTACAGCGCTTCCAGCTCGGATTCATCTTGCGCCACGACCACCTTTTTGCATTCGTTAAGCCGGAGATGCTTCTCCCGGCAATATTGCTTCATCAGCTGGTTCCCCTCGCGGGTGAATTTCGCTTTCAGGGAATCCGCGGAGTAGTAAAACCCGGCATGCAGGACGCCGCTGTTCCTCCCGCTTCCGTGATAGGCTACGTCGGGCTCCTTCTCGATCACCAGGATCTTTGCACGGGGATAGCGTGCCTTCAGTTCCCTGGCAATGGCCAGTCCGATAATACCGGCGCCGATGATCAGGTAATCGGCTTGTCTTTCCATGCTGCAGATTTTTCCGGGAAATTTATAATTTGCGCTTGTTCAGGGGGACATACTTCCCGGCAGGGGTGACGGACCGGTAGGCGGGACGAATGATCCTTCTCCCGCTGATCAGCTCTTCCAGCCGGTGGGCGCACCAGCCCGAGATCCTGGAGATGGCAAAGAGCGGCGTGAAGAGCTCCTTGGGGATCTTCAGGCATTCATACACGAACCCCGAATAGAAGTCGACATTGGGGGAGATCATCTTATCCTTCGTCCCCTTGAACTCATAGTAGATCTCCGGCCCGATCCGCTCGATCGCTTCATAGAGGGCCAGTTCCTTCTCGCGGTCTTTTTCCTTCGACAGCAGCCGGGCTTTATCTTTCAGCAGCAGGGCCCGGGGATCGGAAACCGTATAAACGGCATGCCCGAATCCATAGATCTTGCCGGAATTGTCATACGCGTCTTTTCCCAGGATCTTCCGGAGATAGTCGGCGATCTCGTCGTCGTTCGACCAGTTCTTTACGTGGGCTTTGATATTTTCCATCATGTCCACCACGGCCAGGTTGGCTCCCCCGTGAAGCGGTCCCTTCAGGGAGCCGATGGCGGCCACGATGGCGGAATAGGTATCGGTGCCGCTGGAGCTCACCACGCGGGTCGTGAAGGTTGAATTGTTCCCTCCCCCGTGCTCGGCATGGAGCACCAGCGCCAGGTCCAGCAGTTCCGCTTCCAGCGGGGTATATTCGTGGCCTTTGAGCATGTACAGGAAATTCTCGGCCGTGCCGAGTTTCCGGTCGGGGTATCTGACGGTCAGCGTATCGTAATAGATCAGGTGGCGCATGGCATGGTAGGAATAGACCGCGATGGTCGGGAATTTTGCGATCAGGCTGATCGATTGCCTCAGGATGTTCTGAACCGAAGTGTCGTCGGGGTTCTCATCCAGCGTGTACAGTGCCAGGATCGACCGGGCCAGCATATTCATGATATCCTTTCCCTTCATGGTGAGGATCATGTCGCGGTTGAAATTCTCCGGGAGTGCCCGGAGCTCTGCCAGGATATCCGAGAAATCATCCAGCTCTTTTTTCAGCGGAAGACGGCCGGAAAGCAGGAGGAAGACCGTTTCGTCAAAGCCGGGCCTTTTTTCCGCCTGCATGCCGTGCACCAGGTCGTTGATATCGATGCCGCGGTAGATCAGCTTTCCGTCGATCGCCACCAGCTTTCCGTCCACTTTCTCATAGCCGACCACGTTCCCGACGTGGGTGAGGCCCACCAGCACCCCGGTGTGGTCCGCATTCCGAAGCCCCCGCTTCACATCATATTCCCGGAAAAGCTGCTCGTCGATCGTGCAGGAACTCACCGTGAGCGGGGCCAGTTGATTGATCAGTTTCTTGATATCCATAATTCAGAAGTATTATCGGTTGCTACTCAATGCAGGTTCTTTTTCATATCGTTCAGCGCGCTGCCGGCCCGGAACCAGTTGAGCTGGCTTTCGCTGTAGGAATGGTTCAAAAGGATCTCTTCCGAAGAACCGTCGGGGTGGATGATCCGGAGGGTTACCGGCTGCCCCGCTTTTAGGGCCTTCAACCCGGGCAAATCAAAAGTATCGTTTTCCCCGATCTTGTCATAATCCGACGGATGACGGAAGGTCAGCGCCAGGATCCCCTGTTTCTTGAGGTTGGTCTCATGGATGCGGGCGAAGGAGCGGGCGATCACGGCACGCACCCCCAGGTACCTGGGCTCCATGGCGGCGTGCTCCCGCGAGGATCCTTCCCCGTAATTTTCGTCCCCTACGATCAGGGACGGGATTCCCCGGCTTTTGTAGAATCGTGCAGTTTTGGAAACTTCTTCATAATTCCCCGTGACCTGGTTCTTCACCGCGTTGGTCTTATCATTGAAGAAATTCACGGCCCCCATCAGGAGGTTATCCGAGATCTTGTCGAGGTGCCCCCTGTATTTAAGCCAGGGGCCGGCCATCGAGATATGATCGGTGGTGCATTTTCCCTTGGCCTTGATGAGGAGCTTCATCCCGGTGATATCCTTCCCGTCCCACGGCTCAAAAGGCTCCAGCGCCTGCAGGCGGTCCGATCCGGCCTTGATCTCCACTTTCACGCGGGAAGGATCCTTCGGTGGCTCCACGTACCCCGGGTCCTTCACTTCAAATCCTTTTGCCGGCAGCTCCGGTCCGGAGGGTTCATCCAGCATCACTTCCTTGCCTTCCTCATTGACCAGGGCATCCGTGAGCGGGTTAAAGGAGAGCGTCCCTTTCAGCGAATAGGCCACGACGATCTCCGGCGACCCGATAAAGCTGTGGGTATTTGGATTCCCGTCGTTCCTTTTGGCGAAATTCCGGTTGTAGGAATTCAGGATGGAGTTCTTCCTCCCCGGGTGATCCATTTCCCGCTGCCATTGACCGATGCAGGGACCGCAGGCATTTGCCATGATGATGCCCCCGATGTCGCGGAAAATATCCAGCAGCCCGTCCCTTTCACAGGTATAACGGATCTGTTCCGAGCCGGGCGTGACCACGAACTGGGATTTCACCTTCAGCTTCTTCTCCTTCGCCTGCTTTGCAATGGAAGCCGCCCGCGAAATATCCTCGTAGGAAGAATTCGTGCAGGAGCCGATCAGGCAGACCTCCAGCTTTTCGGGAAAGCCGTTCTCCTTCACAAAGGAACCGATCCCGGACACCGGATGCGCCACGTCGGGCGAATAGGGCCCGGTGATCAGCGGCTCCAGCTCGGAGAGGTTGATCCGGATCAGCTGGTCGTAATATTTTTCCGGATCCTCAACCACTTCCCGATCCGGGCGAAGCCACTCTTCATATTTTTCCGCAAGGGTTGCGACCTCTGTCCGGCCGGTTGCCATCAGATATTCTTTCATCGGGCGGTCATAGCTGAACAGGGAACAGGTCGCCCCCACTTCCGCCCCCATGTTGCAGATGGTCCCTTTTCCCGTGGCTGAGATCGTCTCCGCTCCTTCCCCGAAATACTCGATGATGAGCCCGGTGCCTCCTTTGACGGTCAGGATGGAAGCGACTTTCAGGATCACATCCTTGGCGGAAGCCCAGCCGCTCAGCCGGCCCGTCAGCTCCACGCCCAGGATCTTCGGCATTTTCAGCTCGAACGGCATGCCCGACATCACATCCACGGCATCCGCCCCGCCTACGCCGATGGCGATCATTCCCAACCCGCCGGCATTGGGAGTATGGGAATCGGTGCCGATCATCATGGCGCCCGGGAAGGCATAATTTTCGATGACCACCTGGTGGATGATCCCTGCCCCGGGTTTCCAGAAGCCGATCCCGTATTTTGCCGAGACGGTCTGCAGGAAATTAAACACTTCCTCGTTCTGGACCAGGGCAGCCGCGAGGTCGCGGTTCACTCCCTCGCGCGCCAGGATCAGGTGGTCGCAATGCACGGTCGTGGGAACGGCCGTCCGCGTCCTGCCGGCCGTCATGAACTGCAGCAGCGCCATCTGCGCGGTCGCATCCTGCATAGCCACCCGGTCGGGCAGGAAATCCACATAATCCTCACCCCTCGCCAGGGGCTTTCCGGGCTCCCCTGCCAGGTGCCCGTACAGGATCTTTTCGGTCAGGGTCAGCGGCCGGTTCAGGAGGGTCTTTGCCTTTACGGCTCCTTTGGCTAACTTTGAAAAAACTTTTTCAACCGATTTTATATCGAGCATCATACTATTTAAATCTGGAACAAATAAACGAAAAAATTTTTTACGGGCATAAAATTAGTGATATTTATATACCTAAATATAATATTTTTGGCGCAAATTATTCACATTCTCAGCAGCCAACACTAAGTTAATACTCCATTCCCGGATCGCATGGAACCTTTTCGCTCATCGCTGGAACAATGGAATTCCCTGTCTGTGCAGGAGAAGAGCAGACCCGGACCAGCCTCTCAGTTGCTGGACCGGGCCGAAGCCGAGGCGATCCGTCCCCGGACCTTCTCCGCTTCCCGCGAGGCCTGGATGACCTTCCTGGACCTGACCCGGAAGCCGGAATTTCTGGGGTCCCTGGATTCGGAAGCGGAACGGATCCGGTGGGCCGAGCTGGTTTTCCGCGTGCTGCAGCGTACGAATTACACCCTGCGGGATATGATGGAGCAACGGGTGGCCGCTCATCCCGACCGTGCGCTGTTCCGGGAGTTGCGCGGAACGGGTGCGGTGGACTGGTCGTACGTGCAGATCTACCGTCATCTGAGGGAGATCGCCACCGTGTTTTACGCCTCCGTCAGGGAAGAGCCCAGGG
>DATJQF010000095.1:0-8751 GCA_035505995.1 Bacteroidales bacterium | reverse complement strand
TGTACTTAACGGCCTTGCGGGAGTTTTTTTTGGTCATAATCACGAGTTCCCGGTGAGGATTTCCTTCAGGTCCAGGATGATCTTCCGGGCGAGGTTGTCGGCCTTTTCCATCAGGTTGCTCTCCGCATAGATCCTGAGGATCGGCTCGGTGTTGGATTTCCGGAGATGCACCCATTCGTGGTCGAACTGGATCCGGATGCCGTCGATCTCCGAAAGGGGCTGCTTCCTGTATTTGATCCGGATCTTCCCGAGCAGATCCCCGATATCCGTCCCCTCCTCCAGCTCGATCTTGTTTTTGGATATGAAGAATGCGGGATAGCTGTCCCGCAGCTCCGAGCATTTCTTTCCGGACTTTGCCAGGTGGGTCAGAAAGAGCGCAATCCCTACCAGCGCGTCCCTGCCGTAATGCAACGGGGGATAGATCACCCCGCCGTTGCCTTCTCCCCCGATGACGGCCCCGGTCTCCTTCATCTTTTCCACCACGTTCACTTCTCCTACCGCCGATCCCTGCCAGCTGCCGCCATGCTTTTCGGTGATCATCTTCAGCGCCTGCGTGGATGAGAGGTTTGAAACGGTATTGCCCGGCTTCAGTCCGAGGATATAATCGGCCACCGCCACCAGCGTATATTCTTCACCAAAGGTCTCTCCCAGCTCATTCACGAAGGCCAGCCGGTCCACATCCGGGTCCACGGCGATCCCGAGGTCGGCCTTATCCTTCACCACCCGGTCGCAGAGATCCTGGAGGTGCTCCGGCAGGGGTTCCGGGTTATGGGGGAAATTCCCGTCGGGCTCGCAGTAAAGCTCTCCCACCGCAGCCACATGAAGGGCTTTCAGCAGCATCGGGACCGCGATGCCCCCGGTGGAGTTGACCGCATCCACCACGACGCAGAAATTGGCTTTTTTGATGGCCTTTGCATCCACCCCGGGCAGTGCCAGGATCTTCCGGATATGGTTCCGGATCGAATTCTCATCATAGGAATAACTGCCCAGCCGGTTCGCTTCACTGAACCGGAAAGCTTCATTCCCGGCAATCTTCCGGATGTCCAGACCCTCTTCTTCCGACAGGAACTCCCCCAGATGGTTCAACAATTTCAGGGCATTCCATTCTGCAGGGTTATGGCTGGCGGTGATGATGACCCCGCCCTGGGCTTTCGCATCGGTGACGGCAAGCTCCGCTGAAGGAGTGGTGGTCAGCCCGATATCCAGCACATCCACGCCCATCCCGATCAGGGTCCCGGTAACCAGGTCGCTGATCATTCCTCCGGAAGGCCTGGCATCCCTTCCCAGCACCACCCGGAGCTTCTCCTCCGGGTGCTTCCCGGCCAGCCAGGTACCGTAAGCAGCCGTATATTTAACGATGTCGACAGGAGTCAGTCCTTTGCCGGGTTTCCCCCCGATCGTCCCCCTGATCCCGGATATTGATCTGATCAACGCCATACCCGCTTTTTTGGCAAATGTAACGCAAATTTTTCACCTCCCGTCCGGCATCCCGGAAGGCTCCTTGTTTTTTTGTACCTTTGCCCCGTCAATCATTGACCGGGGAACCGTCAGAAATTGGAAGAAGAACTCAATCCATATCCCGATCCGGAGCTCCTCCGGCTGGTCGAGCGCTACGAA
Source organism: Bacteroidales bacterium (assembly GCA_035505995.1). Classification (GTDB taxonomy): domain Bacteria; phylum Bacteroidota; class Bacteroidia; order Bacteroidales; family FEN-979; genus DATJQF01. The sequence goes on along the minus strand of DATJQF010000095.1, from coordinate 7,134 downwards.
GCGATGCTTCGCGGCAACGACTATTATTTCTTCGATGTGGATGAATACGAGGAGATCATCGAGTATTACTTTTACAAGAACGAGTTCCGGAAAGCTTCCGACTGCATACAGACCGCTCTCGAACAGCATCCCGGGAACGTGCACCTGCGGCTGAAGGAAGCCCAGTCGGCCATTCAGCGCGGCCAGAACGTGAAGGCGCTTGCCATCCTCGACGACCTGGAAGGCCAGGATTTCTTCGATCACGACACCCTGCTGACCCTGGGAAACCTTTACAGCCAGCTCGAGAAGCCGGATCAGGCGATCCGGATCTATACCCGGGCGCTGGAGGACGGACAGGACCCGGACGAAGTGTGCACCAGCATCGCCTTTGAATACGAGAACCTGGGCAAATACGACAAAGCCATCGAATTCCTGGTCCGGGCGCTGGAAAAGAACCCCGACAACGAACCCTGCCTGTATGAGCTCGCGTTCTGTTACGAGATCACCCAGCAGACCGATAAAGCCATCGAATTCCTGATGGGCTTCATCGACCGTAACCCCTTTGCCAAAGCCGCCTGGTTCAACCTCGGGATCGCCTACAACAACAACGAGCTGTTCGAGAAGGCGCTGGACGCGTACGACTATTGCCTGGCCATCGACGAAACCTTTGCCTCCGCGTATTTCAATAAGGCCAACTGTTTCGCCACGCTGGGCCGGTTCGAGGAAGCGATCGATACCTACCTGGAATCCACCTTGTATGAGGATGCGGAGCCCCTCACCTATTATTATGTCGCCGAATGCTACGAAAAGCTTGAGAAATACCGCCAGGCGATCGGCTTCTACCGGAAAGCCATTGAGCTGGACCCGGAGTTTGCCGATGCATGGATCGGGATGGGAATGGCCTATGACTCCATGGGGAATACGCTTTCCGCACTGACCTATATCCGGAAAGCCCTGCAGATCTCCCCCGCCATTTCGGATTACTGGTTCATCCTCGGGGATCTCCAGCTCAAGCTGAAAAAATATGCAGAGGGGATCGAATCCTATAAAAAGGTCACCGAGATGGAGCCGGAAGATCCTGAGATATGGCTGGAGCTCTCCCTGGCCTATGCGGAACAGCAGGATTATTCGAAAGCGCTGGAGACCATCCGCGAAGGGATGAAATGGCATGATCAGAACCCGGATTTCTATTACGGGCAGTCAAATTATCTCCTTAAGACCGGCAAGGAAAAGCAGGCGTATGAAACGCTGGAAAAAGCGCTCGATATGGACTATGACGGTCATAAACGGCTGCTCAAGATCTTCCCGGACCTGAAAAATAACAAGGAGATCACGGAGATAATAGAGTCCTGGAAGCCAAAGAAATAATCATTTCCACCTAAACTACTGCTTTAATAACCCTTAATGTCCCTCTTCGGCCTGATCGGGTATCCCCTGTTGCATTCCTGGTCGGAAGGATTTTTCAATGAAAAGTTCTCCGGGGAGTCGCCCGTGAAAAATAAATACCGCGTTTTCCCGCTGAAAAACATCGGGGAATTTCCGGGGCTGTTGCAGGACCATCCCGACCTGGCCGGGCTGAATGTCACGATCCCGTATAAAGTTAAGATCCTGCCCTTCCTCGACGAGCTGGATCCGGTTGCAAAAGAGACCGGGGCGGTCAATACGATCCTGATCTCCCGGGCGGGTGACCGGGTTCACCTGAAAGGGTTCAATACCGATGTCACCGGCTTTACCGGGTCTGCTGATTTTACCGGGTATTCCTCTGCCCTGTTGCTGGGCACCGGGGGTGCCGCCAGAGCAGTTGCCTATTCCCTGAGGCACCTGGGCATTCCTTTTCAATTTGTCTCAAGAAATCCCCGGCAGGGAGTTGCCATCGGGTATGACGAAATAACCGGGAAAGAGATGGAGGAGAACCGGCTGATCATCAATGCGACACCCCTGGGGATGTTCCCGGATGCGGGCTCCTGTCCTCCCCTGCCCTATGAATACCTGACCCCAGGCCATTTTCTATACGACCTGGTCTATAACCCCCCGCTGACAGAGTTCCTGCGGCATGGCGACCGGGCCGGGGCCAGGATCATGAACGGAATGAAAATGCTGCACCTCCAGGCGGAAAGCTCGTGGGAGATCTGGAATACGCAGACCTGATCTCAGACGGTAGCGGAGGCGGATTTTTCTTTTTCTTCCTTTTTGGGGGGTTCCTCCGTGCGGATGACCTCTATCTTGAAATTAGCCACCATCGCGGCGATGGCTCCTACCGCGGCCAGTGTGGGCGCCAGCAGCGCCCCGATCAATCCGAACGTAACCGGTATCTCGAAAAAGACTTTTCCTTCTTCATCCTTGATGATGATCCTTCTCACATTCCCTTCATGGATCAGCTCCTTGATCTTGGCAAGCAGCTCTTCGCTCTTTACCTTGAATTCATTCTTGTAATCTGTCATGGCTTCCTGATATTATTTTTACAAAAATAGATACAATCGCATGCTGTGGCTGTAAATAATTTCAATTTTTCCTGATATCCCAATAAAATTATTAACTTTGCACCCCATTAGAAAATAGTCAAGAGGAAAATAAAAGAGGAAAAAAAACTGTAAACAAGATGAACGTTGCTCCAGAAGCCAAGAAGAATCTCTTTAAAGAATTTGGCAAATCAGAATTTGACACCGGGTCCACTGAAGCACAGATCGCACTTTTTACCAGGAAGATCCAGCACCTTACCGAGCACCTGAAAGAGAATAAGAAAGACCTGTTCACCGAAAGGTCGCTGGTCCGGCTGGTCGGTAAAAGAAGGAAGCTGCTGGATTACCTGAAGAACAAAGACATTGAGCGCTACCGGACCATCATCAAGAAGCTGAAGATCCGCAAATAGCATCAGATCCTTTCATTTTCCGCTAAAGGAGGCAATTGACCGATTGCCTTTTTTAGTGCATTTAGTTACTCTAATCCATAAAGAATGAATGCCATTAGTAAAACCTTTCAATTACCCGACGGAAGGGTGATTTCCATTGAGACCGGAAAACTTGCCAAGCAGGCCGACGGGGCGGTAGTCGTAAAAATGGGCGACACCATGCTCCTTGCAACGGTCGTAGCCAGGCAGGAAGCCGATGAGAATGTAGATTTCATGCCGCTTACGGTGGAATACCGTGAGAAATATGCTGCCGCCGGGAGATTCCCCGGAGGATTCTTCAAGCGCGAAACACGTCCTTCCGATTATGAAGTGCTGATCTCGAGGCTCGTCGACCGCGCCTTGCGGCCCCTCTTCCCGGATGATTTCCATGCGGAAGTCCAGGTGATCATCACCCTGATCTCCGCCGACAAGAATGTTCCGCCGGATGCCCTCGCCTGCCTGGCCGCCAGCTCGGCGCTCGCCGTCAGCGACATCCCGTTCAACGGACCTATCTCCGAAGTGCGCATCGGCCGCGTCGACGGCAACTTCCTCATCAACCCCTCGTTCTCAGAACTGGCGGAAGCCGACCTGGATATCCTTGTGGGCGCCTCCGTCGACAGTATCGTGATGGTGGAAGGCGAAATGAAGGAAGTCACGGAAAACGACATGGTCGAGGCCCTGACCCTGGCCCACGAAACCATCAAGATCCAGTGCAAGGCCCAGATGGAACTGGCCGGCCGGGTCGAAAGATCAGTCAAGAAGAGAGAATACAGTCACGAGGTGAACGACGCGGATTTCCGTGAAAAGCTCCGCACCGCCACCTATCCCGCACTTTTCGAGGTGGCTTCCAGGGGCATTGCCAACAAGCAGGAACGGAAACTGGCTTTCGACAAGGTGAAGGAGGATTACCTGGCCACCCTGACGGAGGAAGAAAAGGAAGAAAAAGAGAACATGATCGACCGGTATTTCCACGACGTGGAAAGGGACGCGGTTCGCAATGCCACGCTGGAGAACCGGATCCGGGTCGACGGCCGTAAGCTGGACGAGATCCGGCCGATCTGGTGCGAGGTGGATTATCTGCCCGCCGCCCACGGTTCCGCCATTTTCACCCGGGGAGAGACCCAATCCCTGACCACGGTGACCCTGGGGACCAAGCTGGACAAGCAGATCATCGACGGCGCCGTGATCGAGGATGAATCGGCCTTCATGCTGCATTATAATTTCCCGTCGTTCGCCACCGGCGAAGTGAAGCCCATCCGCTCCACCAGCCGCCGCGAGATCGGGCACGGGAACCTCGCCCTGCGGGCGCTGAAGAACGTGCTCCCTTCCTCCGATGATAATCTTTACACGATCCGCATTGTATCCGATATCCTGGAATCCAACGGCTCCTCCTCCATGGCCACCGTCTGCGCCGGCACCATGGCGCTGATGGACGCCGGGATCAGGATCCGGAAACCGGTATCCGGGATCGCCATGGGGCTGATCACCGATGCGAAGACCGGGAAATATGCCGTGCTGTCCGATATCCTAGGAGATGAGGACCATCTCGGCGATATGGATTTCAAGGTATGCGGCACCCGCGACGGGATCACGGCCTGCCAGATGGATATCAAGACCGAAGGACTTTCCGCGGCCGTTCTGAAGGAAGCCCTCGAACAGGCCCGCAAGGGAAGGCTTTTCATCCTCGGTGAGATTGAAAAGGCCATCTCCGAGCCGAGGCCCGACCTCAAGCCGTTCGTCCCGCGGATCTTCCAGATGAAGGTTCCGAAGGAATTCATCGGCGCCATCATCGGCCCGGGCGGGAAGGTGATCCAGGAAATGCAGCGCGAAACCGGCACCAAGATCGTGATCGAGGAAGTCGGCGAATTCGGCATCGTGGATATCGTGGCCGATAACGTGGAAGCGAAGAATGCCGTGGTCGAAAAGATCAAGGCGATCACCGCCGTCCCGGAAGTGGGCGAAATTTATAAAGGGAAAGTGAAAAATATCATGCCGTTCGGGGCGTTTGTAGAGGTCCTGCCGGGACAGGACGGTCTCCTTCATATTTCAGAGATCGAATGGCGGCGACTTAATACGGTGGAAGAAGTGCTGAAAGTGGGTGATATTGTGGAGGTTAAACTGATCGGGGTGGATGAGAAGACCGGGAAGATCAAGCTTTCCAGAAAGGTCCTTCTCCCCAAACCGCAAAATAAACCTCCAAAAAGTGACCCGGCAACGTAACTCGCTGTTACTTTTGCCGTAAAAACTTGATCTGGACATACATGGAAGATGAACCAAACCGTATCCCATGAGGCAACTAAAGATTACCAAGCAAGTTACCAACCGTGAGACCGCTTCCCTGGACAAATACCTCCAGGAGATCGGAAAAGTCGAGCTGATCACTGCCGATGAAGAGGTAGCCCTGGCCCAGAAGATCAAGATGGGTGACCAGGCTGCCCTCGAAAAACTGACCAAGGCCAACCTCAGGTTCGTGGTTTCAGTGTCCAAGCAGTATCAGAACCAGGGACTTTCCCTTCCCGATCTCATCAACGAAGGCAACCTCGGTCTGATCAAAGCCGCTCAGCGGTTCGACGAGACCCGGGGCTTCAAATTCATCTCGTATGCGGTGTGGTGGATCCGGCAGTCGATCCTGCAAGCCCTGGCCGAGCAATCCCGGATCGTGCGCCTCCCCCTCAACAAGATCGGCTCCATCAATAAGATCAACAAAGCCTACGCGGCACTGGAACAGCAATACGAGCGCGAGCCGAATGCCGATGAGATCGCCAGCCTGCTGGAGATCTCCGAGAACGAGGTCAAGGAATCGCTGAAGAATTCCGGCCGGCACGTTTCAATGGATGCTCCCCTCATCCAGGACGAGGACAATACGATGTATGACGTCCTGAAAAGCGAGGAGAACACGACACCGGATAACGGGCTCCTTTATGAATCGCTGCGCAGGGAGATCGAGCGGGCGGTTTCCACGCTGACCCAGCGGGAAGCCGACGTCATCCGCCTTTATTTCGGTCTTAACGGCAGTCACCCGATGACCCTGGAAGAGATCGGCGAGAAATTCGACCTGACCCGCGAACGCGTGCGCCAGATCAAGGAAAAAGCAATCCGGCGCCTGAAGCATACCTCGCGGAGCAAGATCCTTAAAACCTACCTGGGGTAACTCTTCCGTATGAAGCACCTGGTAGCCCCTTCGATCCTTTCTGCGGATTTCCTGAACCTGGAGAAAGATATCGGAATGGTGAACCGGAGCGAAGCCGACTGGTTCCACCTGGATATCATGGACGGGGTCTTCGTGCCCAACATTTCCTTCGGATTCCCGGTCGTGGAGAAGATCGGCCGGGCGGCTAAAAAGCCGCTGGATGTCCACCTGATGATCGTGGATCCCGACCGGTACCTGGAACGGTTCCGGAAAGCCGGCGCCTACCTGATCAGCGTGCATTACGAAGCCTGCACGCACCTGCACCGGACGATCCATGCGATCACCGGTATGGGAGTGAAAGCGGGCGTGGTATTGAATCCCCATACCCCTGTCGTATTGCTGCAGGATATTATTGCCGATGTGGACCTGGTGCTGCTGATGTCGGTCAACCCGGGATTCGGAGGCCAGTCGTTCATCGAAACCACCTACCGGAAGATACGCCAGCTGAAAGAACTGATCACCGCGGGCGGCTCCAGGGCCCTGATCGAGGTGGATGGCGGAGTGGATACCGGCAACGCGGCGGAGCTGGTACAATGCGGCGCCGATGTGCTGGTGGCAGGAAATTCCATCTTCAGCTCAAAAGATCCCGAAGGGACGATCCGGCAACTGAAGAATATCTGAAGCGGTTGAGTTCCCAAATTGTTTATTTTTACGGCTCATTCAATATGTCCCGATGGATTTTGACGGAGTGCAGGAGATATTGGTCAAAAGGTTGCGCAACGAGCTGGACCCGGAGTGCTACTATCATAATGCCGATCATACGCTGGAGGTGATCCGCGCCGCCCGGATCCTGGCGGGGATGGAACAATGCGACCGGCACACCCTGCAACTGATCGAGACCGCAGCTCTATTCCACGATTCCGGCATCCTCTTCCGGTACGAAGGCCATGAGGCCGAGTCGGTCATGATCGCAGCCGAGATGCTGCCGGATTTCGGATATGAGCCGGAGGATATCGAAACGGTCATCCGGCTGATCCATTCCACCCACGATTCGGTCATCCCCTCAACACCGGAGGAAAAGATCCTGTGCGACGCAGACCTGGATGCATTGGGAAGGGAAGATTTTTTTGTGCAGTCC
>DATJQF010000094.1:0-7620 GCA_035505995.1 Bacteroidales bacterium | reverse complement strand
CGAAGGGAAGTTCACCTGGGCGAACCTGGATACCGTCTCCCGGTTGATATCCCCTCAGATCAACCTGTCGGGACTGGATTCGGTCACCCTGATGTTCAGCCACTATTATAATATTTTCACCCTCCCGGCACCCGTGATCGGGGTGGCTACCCGTCACCTGGGAGGCGGCTGGACCACCGTCTGGGAGATCCAGCCGGATGATAATGTCGGACCCGAAACCCGGGTGATCACCATTAAAAACCCGGACGTCGGCCAGCCGGATTTCCAGTTCTGCTTTTTTATCGATGGGAACCTATACAACATGAACAGCTGGAACCTGGATGATATCCTGCTTTATACTCCGCCTCCCAAAGACCTTGCGTTAATATCCGTCAACCTGCAGGAATATGCGGTCTCGGGCGACAGCGTCCTGTTATCGGGCAAAGTAAAGAACCTGGGGAAGGATACCGTGCATTCGTTCGATGTTTCCTGTAGTGTTGACGGCGGAGCGCCTGAGGTATATTCCATATCCGGCATCAGCCTGGCGCTTGGCAGTAGCTTTAGTTTTACCGACAGTCTTCCCCTGATCTTTACTGCCCCGGGCTATCACACGGTACCGGCCAGGATTGAGAATGTGAACGGCGGCAACGATAACAATCCCGCGAATGACACCCTCTCCGCCTCCATCGGGATCGTGCCGTGGAAGCCCGGTAAAAAGGTCTTTTGCGAAGAGGCCACCGGGACGTGGTGCGGATCGTGCGTCCGGGGCATTTGCTATATGGATTACATGGCGCAGACCTACCCGGATACCTGGGAGGCCGTATCCGTGCACAGTCTGGATCCGATGGAGAACACTGCCTATGAGGGAGCCATCGGGGATATCATCCCGAATTTCCCCGGGTACCCGAGCGGGACGCTCGACCGTGCAGGTGAGATTGCCTGGGATCCGGAGGACTTTGAGAAAGGCTACCTGGAAAGGATAAAATTCGTTTCGCCCGGCACGGTCAGCTTAATAAATTTCCGGTATGAACCCGGCACCCGGACAGTCGACTTTGATGTGGAATCGCAAATGCTGATTGATGTTTATCATGAATTGAGATTCTGTGCGGTCGTTTCGGAAGACAGCGTCTGGGGCAGGACGTCGGGATTTGACCAGGCCAATTATTACGCGGGAGGCGGATACGGAGTGATGTGCGGGTTCGAAAACCTTCCGAATCCGGTCCCTGCCGTCCAGATGCATTACGATCAAACGGCCAGGGAGATCCTGGACACCCCGTATGGCACGGTTGGGAGTCTTCCCGTACCGGTCCTGGCCGGGAACACCTATGATCATCATTATACCCTGACGATCCCATCCTCCTGGGCATATGAAAAACTAAAATTCATCGCCTTGCTGATGGATCATACGACCGGAGAGATCCTGAATGCAACCGACCAGACCGTACTGCTGGGGATAAAGGAGACTGACCCGGAATTTCATGTTACGGTTTTTCCCAACCCCTTTAGTTCGGACGCTTCCCTCGAATTCACGCTGCAGCAACCGATGACCGCAGAACTCAGAGTGCTGGACCTGACGGGGAAAGTGATATTCCGCGGGAGCCCGAAGCAGTTCCCGGCAGGGCCAAACCGGATCGTCCTTGACGGAAGTCAGTTCCATAACGGGGTCTATATTGCCGAACTGCTGATCGGCGATAAAATCTGTACGGCCAGGATCTCTGTTATGAAATAACCGGCCGGTCCATTTTCTTCCCCTCCCGCCTCAGATCGTTTATCTTTGCAGGAAATGAATCATCCTGATACATGAACTATAACTCCATCGCCCCGCAATACGATGCTTTCGAGAGAAGTGCGGTGACCGTCTGGAAGCTGGGATACCCCGCAGTCTGCAGGTTCCTCGGCGACCCGGCAAACCGACGGATCCTGGATTACGGCTGCGGGAGCGGGATCTTTACCCGCTATCTCCGGGATTTGAAAGCACAGGTGACGGGGGTGGATGTTTCCTTCGAGATGATCCGGGTGGCCCAAAGCGTGGACGGAGCCGGCATTGACTACCGCCATATCGCTTCCGGCGACCTCGGATTCGTTCCGGCCGCCACCTTCGATGCCGCGGTGGTGAACTTTGTCCTGTGCACCCTTCCCACGCATGCCGAGATCCGTAAGATCCTGGACGCGATCCGCAGGATCCTGAAGCCGGGAGGGAGCCTGGTCGTCATGAATTCGAACTGGGACCGCTCGAACGGGAAGGAATTTATTTCGTTCAGGATGGATTATTCCGGGGAACTCATTCCCGGCAAACCTGTTACGGCCACCATCAAATCGGATCCCCCGATGCCGATGCGGGATTTCTACTGGCCGAATGCGGAGTACCTGAAAATGATCCGGGATGCGGGATTCGGGATCATGGCGACGGAAGAACCCCTCGGAAGGGAGGATGCGATACAATGGATCGATGAAAAGGTGTTTCCGCCTTACCTGGTCATTGCGGCGAAAAAAAACTGAAAGACTTTATTTCCAGCGTGCCTCCATCACCCGGTAAGGATAGCGGGTGATCAGGCGCTTGGCATTCGGGCAGTCGGTGCGGTGGATCCGGATCCCCATGGCGACGCTGACGAAAGCAAAGATCTTCGACCCGGGGGTGGGATGGCAGCATCGTGCAAACTGGTAATGGTAAGATTCTTCTTTATTGTCGATGATCAGGTATTCCGCCTTGCCGGTCATGACTTTTGAGACCTGCTCGTGAGGAGTTTCTTCCTTGGCCGGCAGGGCAGGGGCTTCTTCTTTTTCCGCCATTGCCTTCTTGATCTTCAGCGGATCAAGCTTGCCTTCCCCGAATTTCTGGTACAGGTCCAGATAATTCTCGCACCCGAATGCCTGCACCAGCTTGTTGATCGTGATGTCGGTGAAATCGAACCCGAGCTGGAGCACTTTATTCTTGAGGATCTCCTTGCCCAGCTCCGATTCCTTATAGGTCTCCATTTTCAGGGCATGCTTCACCCGGGCCAGGTTGCGGGGGCTTTTCACGATGTCGAGCCAGCCTGAATTGGGCTTCTGGGTTTTGGAGGTCATGATCCTGACGGTATCGCCGTTCTGCAGGACGTGTTTCAGCGGGACCATCTTGCCGTTCACGATGGCGCCGGTGCACGTGGAACCGATCTCGGTATGCACTTCGAAGGCGAAATCCAGCACCGTGTACCCGGCTTTCAGCTTCTTCAGGTCCCCTTTGGGGGTGAAGATGAAGATCTCGTCGGAATAGAGCGCCTGCTTGTCGCGCATCTTCCGCGAATCTTCTTTCTTCCCCGGCTTCTCCAGCATCTCCCGGATGGTGGCAAAAAGATCCGCCGGCGGCAGTGCTCCCGTTCCGGTCTTGTACTTCCAGTGTGCGGCCAGCCCTTTTTCCGCGATCTCATCCATCTCGCGTGTGCGGATCTGGACCTCCACCCAGCGGCCTTCCGGTCCGATCACGGTGGTATGCAGCGACTCATACCCGTTGGATTTCGGGAAGCTGATCCAGTCGCGGAGGCGCCTCGGGTTAGGGGTATAAATGTCGGTCACCAGCGAATAGACCTGCCAGCAATCGGCTTTGGCATTTTCAATCGTATTGTCCAGGATGATGCGGATCGCAAAAAGGTCATACACTTTGTCGAAATCCACTTTCTGGACGGCCATCTTCCGGGAGATGGACGGGATTGATTTCACCCGGCTCCTGATCTCGCAGCGGAATTGATGCTCATGCAACACTTTGGCAATGGGTCGGATGAACTCCCTGGCATACTGTTCACGACCGGAGCTCGTTTCCAGCAGCCGCTGTTCGATAAGTTTCCACTGCTCAGGCTCCCGGTGCTGCATCACGCGCTCCTCGAACTCGGTCTTGACCCGGTGCAGCCCGATCCGGTGGGCGATCGGGATGTACAGGAGGGAGATCTCCGACATCAGCCGGTCCCGCTCCCCGGAAGGGATCTCCTCCAGGCGTCGCAGGGTCTTTAGCTGCTGCGCTAATTGAATCAGGATCACACGGACATCCCCGGAGAGGGTCAGCAGCAGGCGGATGAAATTTTCAACATTGGTGCTGGTCTTCCTCTTATCCAGCCCGTCGATCTTCTGCAATCCGAGGATCAGCCCCTGCACGGAACTGCCAAAGTCCCGCTCCACCTCGGCCGGCTGGATCCAGTGATTCTCCAGGGCAGTCTTCAGGAACAGGGCAGCCACCGGCCCCCCGCCGGGATAGAGGTCTTTAACGAGGATCTCGGCAATCTCCAGCGGGCCGGTCAGTCGGCTCTGCAACTTTTCCTCCCCGGCTGCCTCCAGGCACCGGGAAAGCGCTTTCCGGGCCTGATCCGCCTCGGATACCGGCTTGATCGCGGCAAAGATTGGTTCGGCCCTGTTTTCGAATGTCACCTGATGGTTCATCTCCCCGGAAAAAGGCTACAAAGCTACAGCGAAAAGGAATACCGGGGGTTGGAAAGCAGTGATCTTCTGAGTTCTGTTTTATTATTTTCCGGTAGCTACCAATCAAGGGTATAGTGGTAGGGGGCCGGACCGGATTCAGGATCTTCGGGGGATGGCTTGTTTTTCTTGACGGGTTTCTCAGGAGAGGTCGAATAATTTATCGTCAGCGAGGGGGGATGGAAATTGATCCTCGTTTTCCGGGTTATTTTAACCCGTACTCCGCGGTTCTTTACCTTTTCAAAATGCAGCATCCCGATCACGCGGGTCGCCTCTTCATCGCACCCGTATCCGAGTTTCCGGATCACCCTGATGTTGCTGACATCCCCGTTATCATTCACGTCATACTGTACGATCACAAATCCCTGCACGCCTGCTTCCTGAGCCTCCTGCGGATACCGGATATTGCTGTTGATGAACTCATGGAATGCCTCGCTGCCTCCCGGATACCGTGGCATTCTCACGAAGTTCTTTTTCGGGTGGTATTCGGTCATATGGTCAAAAATAATAAAAAGTCAGCAAGTCAGCAAGTCAGCGGGGCGGAAGGCAGTTGCTTTCCGAAAATAACATCCTTATATTTGTGTGAACTCACTGTTGAACCAATCATATATTTCCTCATGCTATTTGCAATTCAAATCTGAAAACGATGAAAGCAAAAGTTCTGCTTATTTCTGCAGTTCTGATCCTTGCCAGCCTGATCTCGATCAGCCAGCCCGCCATTCAATGGCAAAGATCACTGGGAGGATCCGGTATCGACGACGGCAACGCGATTGTCCAGACATCCGATGGCGGGTATCTTGTGGTCGGCACCTCCGATTGGAATGATGGCGATGTTCATGGGAACCATGGCCAGACTGATTTCTGGGTCGTCCGGCTCAGTGCCCTCGGAGATACGCTTTGGGAAAGATCTTATGGCGGAAGTTTGTTTGAAGAGGCCTACTCTGTCGGCGAAACGAATGATCATGGGTTTATCCTGGCCGGTTTTTCGAGCTCCAGTGATGGCGATGTGACCGTTAATCATGGTCAATTTGATTATTGGATCGTAAAACTGGATTCGGCAGGAATACTGCAATGGCAAAGATCATTTGGCGGTTCTGGCGATGATATCGCGTATTGTGTTAAACAGACTTTCGATGGGGGATACATTGTGTCAGGAAGTTCCGTATCAAACGATGGTGACGTGACCGGAAACCATGGCGATGATGATTACTGGATCGTCAAGCTCAACGGATCGGGAGATCTTATCTGGCAAAAATCACTGGGCGGTTCCTCCTATGATATTCCGGGAATCATCAGTCAGACCAAAGACAGCGGTTTTATCGTGAATGGGTTTACATTTTCCAACGACGGCCAGGTAACCGGAAATCATGGGAATGAGGATTACTGGGTGGTACGGCTCGATAAGACCGGCAACCTTCTTTGGGCCGAATGCCTCGGAGGCGGCGGCGAGGATTATGGCTTTACAGCATTGGAACTGGAGGATGGAGGGTTTATTGCCGGCGGGTATGCTGCTTCCAGCGACGGACAAGTATCCGGGAATCATGGATTGGACGATTACTGGCTGGTGCGGTTGAATGATACCGGTGGTATTGTCTGGTCAACCTGCCTCGGAGGGTCAGATGTGGAAAACGGTTGTGATGTGAAAATTACTCCGACCGGCGAATTTATTGTTGCAGGGATATCGTATTCGTCCGACCAACAAGTCACCCACAGCCATGGAGAAGGCGATTACTGGATCGTTCGGGTGGGGACTACCGGGAATTTGATATGGGAGAAGGCCCTCGGCGGTTCATCGGAAGATGAAGCACATTCGCTGGCGCTTACCGGCGACGGGGGAGCGATCGTCGCGGGATATTCACTGTCCAATGATGGTGATGTCACCGGTAATCATGGCGATCATGATTTTTGGGTGGTAAAGTTGTCCTCTTTCACAGGTATCGCGGATGCAGGCCACAATGATCTTCTCCCGGTATATCCCAATCCCGCAAAGGATCAGATAGCGATCGGCGCTTCAAAAACCGTCAGCGGGATACGTCTGACGGATATGAACGGATTGGACATTCCGGTACAGGCCCGATCGCAGGGAGATCAGACCATCATCAATACCAGTGCACTGCCTGCAGGCGTTTACTTGCTTTCCTTTAACCTGGACGGGACACCGGTTACGAGGAAGATCGTGATCGAAAGATAATCTGTGGTTCCATAAAAAACCGGCACCCGGTGTCAGGCGACAGATGCATGACCGGGCTGTTTGGCCCCGGGGAAGCGTTACCGGATCTTCCGGTGTGCTTCCGGGACGATCCTGTTAATTTTTTATATATTTTTTAAAAAGAGAAGATATATTTCTATTTTTACATAGCTGGTGAGAAGTTACGCCGGGTATACAATTCCCTTACTGCAACCTGCATGACACATAGAAAAAAATAAACAATGACGATGAGAAATTTTTACCTTTTGATGATCCTGGTACTGATCGTTGCCGGGTCCTGCAAAAAAAGCAGCAACAGCGACAATTCGGTTGTGACGCCGAAAATAAAATCCATCCTGTATTCCGATTCGACCGGAAAGGTGTTGATGACCGAGAATATGACCTATGACGCCGAAGGAAGGGTATTATCCGCCTCCCTCACTTTCAGTGCGAATCCATCTTCCAGCTTTGTGGTTCATTTTGAATATTTTCCGGCGAAGATTATCAGCAAAGTATACGAGTCATGGAGTACACCGGAATATATCAGCACCTATGAACTTAATGGCGCAGGCCTGGCCACAAAATGCCTCGAGGTCCGGTACGATTCTCTGGGTCACTCAACGGGTGATTCCACATTTTATGCCTGGGAATACGACCCGAACAACTTTATGATCCGTTCCTCTTCATTCTATTCCTACGATTCGACAGGTCTTGCAGTCAGCACGTACCAGATCGACGGAGGAAACGTAAGCTGGACGGTTGAAACTACGGGGGGAACGACCTCCACCACTTCTTACGAGTATTATCCCAACACGGTGAATACGATCGGCAACCGGAATATGGGAATAGTATTTGAAGGTACCTCTTCCGTTAATCTTGTCAAAGCGGAACACCAGGGCACGTATGTTAAACAATACACCTACCAGTATGATTCCCAGGGCCGGGTTTCGGAGCAGCAGATGCAGTATTCGACAGGCGAAACTTACTTTTCAAGGTATGCCTATTATTAA
>DATJQF010000093.1:0-4712 GCA_035505995.1 Bacteroidales bacterium | reverse complement strand
CTGCGGCTGCTGTCGTCCGATCTCCGGCAGCCCGCTTCCGAACTATCGATCCCTCCCCGCCAGGCCGGCAGCTCCATCATGCCGGGCAAGGTCAACCCGGTGATCCCCGAATTCGTGGTCAGCGCCGCGCACCGGATCTATGCCAACGATATGCTGATCGCCTCGCTTTCGGGCCAGGGCCTGCTGGAGCTGAATGCCTATCTCCCCGTTATCGGGTGCACACTGATCGAGAGCCTGAAGCTGCTGATTGCCTGTGCGAAGACGGTGAAGGAGAACCTGCTGGAGGGACTGCAGGTAAACGTCACGGCCGGCTTCGAGCGGTTGATGAAAAGTCCGGCGGTTACAACGGCATTGGTCCCTTATATCGGGTATCATAAGGCAGGAGAGCTGGCCAGACTGATGAAGGAAAAGCAGGTGACGATCTTCGAAGCCAATGCCGGGCTGAAAGCCGTTGATCCGCAGAAGCTGAGGGACCTTCTCCTTCCTGAAAATCTTCTGAAGCTGGGGTTTTCGCTGGATGATGTGATGGAGTAGAACACAGAAAACACAGATACAACTGATCTGCGCAGATCCTTTCATCGGTGCTCATCTGTTTTATAAGTGGCATCTGTGTTCCAATAAACCGTAATTTTGCCTTATGGCAAAAGGCCGCGACACCAAGCCCCATATAGGCATCTTCGGAAGAAGGAACAACGGGAAGAGCTCGTTCATCAATGCCCTTACCGGACAGGAAACTGCAATTGTTTCCGAAACCCCCGGCACCACCACCGACCCGGTGAAGAAATCGATCGAGATCGGCGGCATCGGCCCCGTGGTGATGATCGACACCGCCGGCATCGACGATACAGGCGAGCTGGGAGCCAAGCGTATCCAGAAGACCCGGGAGGTTCTTAAAATAATCGACTTCGCCATCCTGATCCTGGCCGGCAATACATTCGACGATCCGGAAAAAGAGCTGATCCGCGAACTGCGGAAGAACGAAGTGCCGTTCCTGATCCTGCACAACAAGCGGGACGAGCAAAAGCTGGACCCGGCGCTCTCGCAGGTATTGCAGGAAAGGTTCAGCGTGCCCGTCCTGGATTTCAGCTCGGTCCGCCCGGATAACCTGGACGAAGTGATCACGGTGATCCGGCAGTCGATGCCCGAAACCGCCTACCGCAAGCGGCCCCTGGTGGGAGACCTCATCCGGTACGGCGACACCGTGCTGCTGATCACTCCCATCGACATTGAAGCACCTGAAGGCAGGATGATCCTCCCGCAGGTGCAGGTGATCCGGGATGTGCTCGATCACGACGGGGTGGCGGTGGTGTGCAAGGAACGGGAAGTGGATGCCTTCTTCCGCAGGATGGATCCCAAGCCGGCGCTGGTAGTCACCGACAGCCAGGTCTTTCCCAAAGCCGATGCGGCCATTCCGAAAGAGATCCCGCTGACCAGCTTCAGCATCGTCCTGGCCCGGCAACGGGGCGACTTCGACAATTACCTCCGGGGAACTCCGAAGATCCGGGACCTGAAAGACGGCGATCAGGTGCTGGTGCTGGAATCCTGCACGCATCATATTTCCTGCGACGATATCGGACGGGTGAAGATCCCCCGGTGGCTCAGCAACTTCACCGGGAAGCAGTTAAAGTTCACCACGGTGGCCGGGCTTTCCCCCATACCCGGCGAGGTGAAGGATTATTCGCTGGTGGTGCAGTGCGGCGGCTGCATGGTCACCCGGAAACAGCTCCTGAACCGCCTGAAGCCTTTTGTGGAAGCCGGCATCCCGGTCACCAACTACGGGATGGCCATCGCCTATGTTCACGGGATATACAACCGGGCTATCAAGCCTTTCGTGAAAGAACAGGCATCCTACCTCTGATCATTTTTGACGGATGATGGTTGATTGAAATGACGATGAACGATGGTTGATCGTTTGGGCGGAAAATATATAATATTGGGTAATATCTTTATTTCCAAACATGCGCGTCCGTCGTATTTATTTTCATGTATCTTTGTCGGTTAATTTTTAAATGGTACTACCATTATATTACCAACCATGAAAAAAATATCTATCTCGCTGCTTAGTGTGCTGCTGCTTGCCGGATCCCTTTCCGCGCAGCAGAATGTCGTTTACCATCCCACGCTCGTGGCAAAACCGGTTTATTTCGACGTCTCCCCGCCCCTGAAGGATATGGCCGCCATGGGGGTCACCAAAGGGGATAATTCCTGGAAAGACGGGGTCGTGAAGAACCAGCCCAATCCCTTCCGGAACCGGCAGAATCCCTGGGAACCGGATCCGGTCGTCCAGCGGGCGTTCGGGACCACTTCCGCCGACACCACCATCGAAAATTTTCCGGGCAATACCAACACACAGGGGGTCATCCCGCCCGACACCTACGGAGAAGTTGGACCCACCAGGTATTTCCAGGTGGTCAACCTGCATTATGCCATTTATACCAAAACCGGGACGAAGATCCTCCAGGCCAACAACAGCTCAGTATGGAACGGTCTCCCGAATAACTCGAACGACGGGGACGCCACCCTGAATTATGATGAAGTGCACGACCGCTGGGTATTCAGCCAGTTCTCCCTCCCCAACTTCCCGACTGCCCCGTTCTTCCAGATGATCGCCGTTTCACAAACCAACGACCCCACCGGTTCCTGGTACCGTTACCAGTACCAGTTCTCCTTTATGGGGGATTATCCCAAGATGGCGATCTGGCCCGACGGGATCTATATGTCGGCCAACCGCTTCAGCTCCGGCTCCACCACCTACCAGGGGACGGCGGCCGTTTCCTATAACTATGCCAAGATGCTTACCGGGGATCCCAGCGCCGAGATGGTGCTGTTCACCCTGCCGGCGTCCAACGCCGCCTATTGCTTTCTGCCGTCCGATTGCGACGGGGAATTCCCTCCCGTGGGAACACCGAACTATTTTGCATACCTGAATGACGGGCCCGACCAGATCGTGATCTATGAATTCAAATCAGACTGGACCAATACGGCAAATTCCACCTTTACGCAGACCACCGTGCTGCCGGTAGACGCTTTTAACGGGAGCCTCAACGGGATCACGCAGAAAGGCAACACCGTCAAGCTGGACGACCTTTCCGGCCGGTTGATGTACCGCATGCAGTTCCGGAAATTCAGCGATCACTGGTCGATGGTTGCCAACGCGACCGTGAATGCCGGTTCAGGCATCGCCGGGATCCGCTGGTTCGAGCTGCGAAGCACCGGCTCCGCCTGGTCCATCTACCAGCAGGGAACCTATAACCCCGATAACAACAGCCGGTGGATGGGAAGCATTGCCATGGATCAGAACGGGAATATAGGGCTTGGATTTTCCATTGCCAGCAGCACGATCTATGCATCGATCCGCTACACCGGCAGGAAAGACGGCGATCCGCTGGGACAGATGACACTGGAGGAAAAAGGGATCATGAACGGGGGCGGCGCTCAAACTGACAATTCCTCCCGGTGGGGGGATTACAGCGGGATGAGCGTGGACCCGGCCGATCCGGGTACCTTCTGGTACACGCAGGAATATATTCAGTCCACGACCCAGGTCGGATGGAGGACCCGCATCGCCTCCTTCAGCATTGTACTGAAAGCGGTGGCGACCGCAACCCCTCAGAGTGTCTGCCTGGGAGATACCTGCCAACTGAATGCCTCAGGACACGGCGGTTCCGGGACCTATACCTATTCCTGGACGTCCATCCCGGCGGGCTTCACATCTACGCTCTCCAATCCGACTGTCATACCTGCCGTGAACACCCAGTATATTTGTGCGGTGAGCGACGGCAGCAGCACGACCACCGATACGGTGGCGGTGACGGTTCATAACGAGCCCACTGCTTTTGCCGGTTCCGACCAGAACCTGAACTTTACGGTGATCACCCTGCCGCTGAGCGGACAGGCCACCGACTATGCCTCCGTGAAATGGACTACGACCGGCGACGGCTCCTTTGCTTCCGACACCAGCCTGAGCACGGTGTATTCCACCGGCTGGCAGGAGCGGATGGCGGGAACGATGTCGGTGACGCTGACGGCTAATCCGATCCCGTCCTGCGCCACCGCAGCTACCTCCACCATGAACGTGATCTTCTCGCCGGCGGTCGGGGTGCAGAACCTCGCCGACGGAAATTTCTCGATCCTGGTGACCCCGAACCCGGCCAGCGGGTCCTGTACGCTGACCCTGACCCATCTTAAGGATGCGGTTGCCCTGATCACCCTGACCGATCTGACCGGACGCCAGGTTTATACTTCAAATGCATCGGGCCCGGCGGCTTCGGTGGTCAAAGTGATCGATCTTTCGGGGGTACGCGCGGGAGTGTATTTTCTCCGGGTGAAAACGGATACGGGGACCAAGTCAGAAAAGATTATTGTTGAGTGATCTGAGATCCGGGATCTGGGAAAGGATCCGGGCTATACCAATTACCCTTACGGTACAGAGACAGACACCGGGATGATCTTCCCGTTGAAGTATTTTCCCGTATTTACGGCAAAATCCGCGATGAATTGAGCCATCTGGTGCGCGGAGAGTTGCGCTTTCAAGCCGGGAAAGGCTTTTTCGAACATTTCCGTCTGGGCCGATCCCAATGCCAGGCAATTGACCCGGATCTCCCTTTCCGCTAATTCCTCGGCCAGCACTTCGGTCAGAACAGCGAGCGCTCCTTTGCTGGCACTGTATGCCGACAGCCCGCTGAATTTCTTGCTTCCCTGCACCCCTCCCA
>DATJQF010000092.1:0-6027 GCA_035505995.1 Bacteroidales bacterium | reverse complement strand
GGTCCCTGCAGCCGTGAAGAGGACCAGGAGAAAAACCGCCAGAGAAATATAACGTGCATCCCCGGTTTGGATCACCGTAAGGCGGACGGTAGAGGGGTCAACGACTTTCCGTTCGCGGATCCACAGGAACAGTCCCAGCAAGACCGTGACGGAAAGCACCGCCCATTGCACATATTTAATCCCCAGGAATTCCACCCCTGCAAATTTGTCCCCGAAGGGATCACGGAAAAATTCCAGGAAGAACCGGGCTGTCCCGTACAGCAAAACCGTGAATACCAGCCGGCTGCCGGAGGCCTTCCAAAAACGGCGGGTGATCCATACGACCAGTGCTATCAGAGCACACGCGATCATTTCATAGACCGGGACAGGGTGCACCGGCAGCGATGCAACGTCCGAGATCGAAACCAGTCCGCAGTGAAGCTGAGAAGCAAATGCCGCCGAGGCAGCGCCGTACCGGATACCCCAGGGGAGAGAAGTAGGCATGCCGAAGCAGCACCCGGCCATCAGGCAGCCGGCACGGGCCACGATCATCCCGAGCGGGAGGGCAAGGGCCAGCCGGTCGGAAAGAACATTTTTCAACCCGAGCCATTTTCCGCACACGAACAGTGCCGCTCCCAGGCCCGCGATTCCGCCCAGGACGGTCCTCCCCTCATTACAGCAGGAGTCCGGGTCTGTAAATACCCTGCCCCATCCGGCAGGGGAGATGGCAAACAGCTTATTGCCCAGGATAAAGAAGATTACCCCGGCCCCGACCATCAGCAGGATGGTCCGGAAGGGGATCCGGTGCCTTTTACATGAAAAGACAAAGACGGTGATCGCGGTCGAAAAAGCCAACAGGTAAAAGACGAAGAAATAGTATCCCCCGGATCGGGTGTCGATGACCGGAAGATGAAAGAAAATCAGGGTTTTCATGGCGCTGCGGTTTTTGGGTTCCGATGAGCCAAAATTATCCGCAGCCATGTACGGAAAGAAACGGATTTCCGCCGGCTGCAAGCCTGATTTGGTATAAAATACTGATCCCGGTATCGGATTTATAAACCAGAAGCAGAATGACCCACCCGGAGCAAATCCAGGATCATATTTTGCAAAGAATGCGAACTTTTCTCCGGGTAATCGGAAAAAATGCAAAATAAAGTTCCCGGTTCCCAATGACCAAAAACCACTGACTATTAATCTGAACATATTATTTTTGCAGGACAATCCTAAAACATCAGATCATGAAACGGAGATCAACGGCCATCTGGCGCGGAGCAGGAGCGGAGGGTAAGGGGATCCTTACCTCCACCAGCGGAGTGCTAAACAATACCCCTTATTCCGCCGCCATGCGGTTCAAGAATGAGGACGGGAAGGAAGGAACGAACCCGGAAGAGCTGATCGCAGCCGCCCATGCCGGCTGCTATGCCATGGCGCTGAGCTTCGGGCTGACCGGAGCAGGGTTCGTCCCTACGGAATTAAATGTCAGGGCCACGGTGACCATTGAGCTGGAAACCGATCATTATGAGATCAAATCCAGCCACCTGGAGCTTACCGGGACAGTGCCCGGCATCACCCCTGAGAAGTTCCTGGAGCAGGCGCAGGCTGCCAAAGCCAACTGCCCGGTATCCCGGGCGCTCAAAGCGATCCCGATCACGCTGGACGCGAAGCTGGCGTGATGACGCGGTGACGTGGATTTGCGGTGAGTTTTGATTCCCTTATCTTATAGTAGATATATTTTGCAGAATCATAATATATTTATAAAAAAATGATTCAATATCTGCAAAATATGTTGTCACTGTGAATTTACTTTTTATATTTGCTTTGTTCTCCCTGACCATCTTACAAGGGAGTAACAATCGTCCGGTCATACGGATCAGGATACTGGCATTGACTGCAAACTTTTTAACTGCCCCGTGATGCTTCACCAACACGCTCATATCCATGAAATGTACCAATGCCCTGTTCCGGATTGCCGGTATCCTGGCGCTGATGTTATTCGGCGCCAGCCTGCTCGATGCCCAGATCGGCATCAGTTCCAGCAACACTCCCCCTGATTCCTGCGCGATGCTCGACATCATGTCGGGCTCCAAAGGACTCCTTATTCCCAGAATGACCACCGCCGGCAGGATGGCGATCCCCTCCCCAAAGGAAGGGCTGCTGGTTTACGACAGCACCCTGCATCATTTCTTTGTTTACCGGAAGGGATTCACCGAGTGGATGCCCCTGAATGTTTCCGCCGATGCCCTATGGACTTATGATACCATCACCCATCGGACATATTTGCTCAATGACACTTCGAATGTCGGCATCGGCATCCACCTTCCGGGCGAGAAGTTGACGGTCAACGGGAAGATCCGGGGGAACAAGGGGATCATCGCGAACTCACCCGGGTCGCTCAATTTCAAATTGCTGGCGAACGGGCAACTGGTGCCGGGTCTCAGCCGGGATCCGCTGAACGGATGGTCGGATCTGATGCCCCCGCAAAGCAAATCTATCGCAGGAACGCTGGCCGGACACGACTCCGTTGCCATGGCCGTTCCTCAGACCAACCAGATGTTCGCCCTGGCGCAACCGTATTCCGGGGATTCCCTCGATTTCGAAATCTGGATTTACCAGGAGACAGAGGGACTCCTGCTGGGATTGATCGATTTCTCCCAGGGAATGGATAAACCGACCTTTGTCGCCATGGTGGGACCGGATATGAACAGCGATAACAATTCCGGCCAGGGTAGCAGCTTATATGCCATCTATACCACGATTTCAGGCTCCCAGCGGGTAAAGCAGCTGCAACCGATCAATTCCACCGCGCTGGCCTCCTGGAATCATTACCGGATCACCTGGAAAAAGAACAGTTATTTCCGGCTCTGGATCAACGGGGGAGAAGCGGCCAATCTCCCGGGTAGCGATGTAACGCCCCAGTACCTGGTGATCGGGGCATTCGGGACCCTGTATTTTGATGCCCCCGGGCTCTCCACCGGCGGTTATGTTGCAGGAACCAACCTCGGTTCCGAAAAATCGGAGGGAAGGATCGGCGTTTTCGATGCCATTTATGCAAAGAACTGGCCCTCCTACAGCTCAGGGTATGTCCCGATCAGCGGGGGAAAGATGACCGGGTTCCTGACGATCCAGTCGCCCTTCCGTACCGACGGGAACTGGTGCAGCTCCGAGTTTTATATTCAGACCGGGGATCAGAACAACAACCCCCTGGGCATTCTTTCCCTGAAAAGCCATACCACCGGGTCGTCAGGGAATTACTACTCATCGCAGGATATCTATGCTACGGATAATCTTTCAGTGACCTCCCAGAAAGGGAACATCGAATTCCGCCTCGACAGCGTCACCAGCAGCGGATTTCCGCTTTCCAGGATCGACCTGACCGGGGTCAATGCCGATCCGTCCAAGTTGCAGACCGGGCTCTTTCTCAACCTGATCAATTCTGATACGACGGACCATAAGGTCAGCCTCTGGACCCAGAAAGTCGGCGATACGACTTTTCAAACGACCCTGGAATCCAACGACCGGCTCTTCATTTCGCCCATGGACAAGGACGTGATCATCAGTCCGTACGGCGCGGCGAAAGTCGGCATCGGGATGTTCAGCACTTCCGAAAAGCTTTCGGTGAACGGGAATATCTTCCTCAATTCCGCCATGGCCCCGCCGACCAACATTACCAACGTCCTTTATAACGTGAACGGACAACTGTATTTCAACGGAACGCTCCTGGGGGGATCGGGATTGCCGCCGGGAGGCCCGGGACAGACCCTGCGTTATGACGGGTCCGCCTGGGTTGCAAACGCAGTCATTTATAACGATGGGGACTTTGTGGGTATCGGCTCATCGGTTCCGGAGGCAAAACTCGATGTGAACGGAGCGATCAAAATCAATACGACTTCGTCGGGCGTACAGGGAGTAATACGCTATACCGGAACCGATTTCGAGGGCTATACCCCGGCCGGGTGGACCTCTCTCACCAGTACCGGCAACAGCTGGGATCTTCAAGGGAATTCAGGGACAAACCCCGCCACAAACTATCTTGGAACCAGTGATGGGCAACCTTTGATTATAAAAGTGAACAATGCGATCTCCGGATGGCTCAGTCCCAACCCGGTGAATGAAAGTACGGGTTTTGGCTATCAGTCCTTGAGCAATCACAATCTTGCAGGTAACAGTGCCTTCGGAACCAATGCTCTGGGAAACCTTACCACCGGGACCCAGAATACCGCTCTTGGACGGTATGCCTTGTCCCATAATCAGAGCGGCAATTATAATGTTGCGGTCGGGAATATGGCAGCAATGTATCTGGCTTCAGGAGACTCCAACATTGCTATCGGGAACCTGGCATTGTCGCAGCCGTCAGCTGCCAGGGGTAATACTATCATCGGGACGGCCAGCGGCCGGGAGAATTCGGGAAACGATAATGTGTTTGTGGGCGTAGCTTCGGGAAATATAAATGAAACCGGTTCCGGAAATGTCGGAATTGGAGGATTTTCCCTGTCGTACAACACTACAGGGAGCAACATCACTACGATTGGATACCGCGCTGATGTGGAGCAGCTGGACCTGGTAAATGCCACGGCAATCGGGTTTGCCTCACATGTCGGTAGCAGTAACAGCCTGGTGCTGGGCGGAGTGGGAGTCAATTCCGTTAATGTCGGGATAGGAACCTCCCTCCCGAAAACCAATCTGCAGATATATAGTCCCAATACAACACTCTCGACGCTCCTGATCAATCATTCCGGGACCGGGGATGTATTGACCCGCGGCCTGAAGATTTATATGGACGGAAGCGATGCAGGATTGAAGAACCAGGAAAACGGAAATATGGTGCTTAACGTGAACAACAGTACGAACCAGATTGTTTTGCTTTCGAGCGGTTTCGTTGGAATCGGTACGTCCACGACGCACTCGGAATTCACGGTAGCCGGAACCATCACGCCTGGCGAGGATAATACGGGCACCCTGGGCACTTCCGGATACCGCTGGCAGGAGATCTTCTGCACGAACGGGGTCATCAACACCTCCGACCGCCGGTTAAAAACCAATATCCTCTCGCTGGACAAAGGGCTGGATGTGATCATGAAGCTGAAGCCGGTCTCCTTTGAATGGAAGAAGGACCAGGATAAGACCCATTTCGGGCTGATCGCGCAGGACGTGGACGTCGTCATTCCGCACGCAACCTACAGCGTGGTGAATGAAGGCACCGATCCCGACAAGACCATGGGGATCAATTATAACGAGATCGTCCCGGTACTTATCAAGGCTGTGCAGGAACTCAAGCGGGAGAATGATGCATTAAAGGCGGAGATCGGGCTGTTGAAGGAGAAGATCAGTAAATAAACATACTCAACAATCCCCCTCTTCAGAAGGAGGGGGATTTTTTTTGAATCAAACCCGGCCCGGATCAGATTCAACTTATTATACCCTGTTCGATAATTATCCCCGGTAACAAGAACGATCCTGTGCATTTTGCCGGCCCGAATGGCGTGCAGAATGGCGTGCGCAAAAGGGTTTTTTTTTCGGATCCATGTAATTATATTGTTGATTACTAATTATATAATTTAAATGTGTCTTGCGGAAAACCAGCATCCTGAATACGGTTTTCCCCAATTGATTTTCATGTTTTTTAACAGTATATTTACTTGAACTTTTATATAATTCTCTCTTAATTTTTTAAACAAACACCTTACATCTTCCATATTTCCGAGAAACCCCGCAGCTTCTGATTCGCTTCACCTGCACTGTGATTTTTCAATTAAACTATGCCCATGTTTAACAACAAAAACAATATTATAAAGGATCGGTTCGATCCTTCAAAGAGTATTCGCAGACATGAAAATCATTTGGAACATGAAAAGAAAAGTTACTACCTCAACTGGTGTTGCATTGCTGATATTCGGCATTGCATGGGTGTTTTGCCTGGAGAGCTGCAAGACAGTAAAGAAAGAAGTCCCTAATCGCAAGGTGATCGTTTCCAATGTCGGGGAAGTCAGGAACAACGTGGGCTACCTTGAGGAGATGATCCATTACCGTATTTATTATTGCAACCTCAGT
>DATJQF010000091.1:0-14221 GCA_035505995.1 Bacteroidales bacterium | reverse complement strand
AGTGACCCGTTGACTCGTATCCGGTATCGATTATATTTCTTCCCTTCGGGCATCAGCGGGTGCCCAAGCTCAAAATCATAGAACTGCGCCGATTTGATCTCCAGCCGGTCGGCGCCGAGCTCGCGCGCCAGCTTTTTCATCTCCGGGAGCTGGTACTCATTGGTCTTCAGCACGAGGAACTGGGCGACGATCCCGGGTTTCCGGGTCCCGGCCCTTTTCCTGGCTTCCGCCAGGTTCCGTATTCCATCCTGAACGGTTTTCAGCGATCCGCCGGTGCGGTAAGAACCATAAGCCGGCTGGTCGGCTCCGTCCAGCGAGATAATGATCCGGTCCAGGTGCGATGCAATGGTCTTCCGTGCATTCTCCGGGTCCAGGAAATGTCCGTTGGTGGAGGTATTCACATACAAGCCTTTTTCTTTGGCCAGCCTGACCATCTCAAAAAAATCCGGGTGCAGGAAGGGCTCACCCTGGAAATACAGGTTCAGGTAAGAGGTGCCCCGGTCGAGCGACGCGAGGATCATTTTGTAAGTCTCCAATTCCATAAATCCCCGTGGGCGGCTCATGGATTGCGCACCGGACGGACATTCCGGGCAATGCAGGTTGCACCGGTTGGTGGGTTCAAGGGTAATGGCGAAGGGAGCGCCCGAATGGACCGCCTTGCGAAGTACCCGGGACAGGAAATAAGATGCAAATAATCGAACCAGGTTCAGCATGCTCATGGACCGGTCAGTTCCTCCTCCTGCTTTTCCTCAGACGGTGGCGGAGTTCCTTCCTGCGAATCCTTCTTCTTTTTCTTCTTTTTCCGCTTGGCGAAGAAGCTCCGGCCTGCTTCCACGGCCTTGGAAACGACCGAGGAGGTCAGGGCGATCTCCTTCGAGAGGTTGGCCAGGATATTGCGGAAGGTGAGCGCGTTCACTAAATGGCGATAATCCCGGCGGACCTCGTCTTCCGATTTCAGGATCTCGTACTTCAGCCGGGTCTTTTCCTCCTTGAGTTCCTCCAGCGACCGGATGCGGCGCAACCGGTAGGCATGACGATCATTTGGTTTCATGGTCTTCCTCCAGCAGGATTTTTGAAATCTGTGAAACAACCGGGTTGACGAACAACGGACGTCGCAGGAGCCAGACCAGGATGCCCAGCAGGATGTAGAATCCCGCCACGATGAGGGCTCCCCAGTGCGCAGGTCCCACGTGCTCCCGGAACCACAGGATAAAGGCGATGCTGGCAAACAGGATGATGAAATTGAAGAACAGGAAGAAAAGGATCAGGGCGATGGCCATCGTGAAGATCCGCGACAGCTTCTCCGTAAGGTTCAGCTTGAGCAGGTCGATCCGGAGCCGGATATATTCCCGGATGCTACCGGTCAGCTCGTTGAAATTCTCGGGAATGCTTTGAGTTTCCATGGGATTACTGGTTTGGTTCTTCGTTCCCGGAAGTCTCCTCCTCCGGGTTTCGGTTAAACATCGATTTCAGGAACCCCAGGTTCTCGGGGTAATCCTCTCCCAGCGATTCCGCCATATGCCGGATCTTTTTCCTGACTTTCTTCCGGGTTTTGGATCCTTTGTCGGGGGCGAACAGGATGCCGAGGGCGAACCCGACCGCTACCCCCGTGATGCCCGCAAGAATGAATTTTGTGCCTGATTTAGCCATACCGGTTCAATTACGAATTACAAATTACAGATTACGAATTAAGGTCTCTGATCAGGCGGAACTGGCTCAGGAATTCCGAGGCCACGATCCGCAGGAAAGCATAGGCCGGAACGGCCACGATCATCGCAGGGATCCCCCCGATGCTGGCAGCCGCGATGACCACCAGGAAGATCTCCACCGGGTGGGCGCGTACGCTCTTCCCCTGGATGTAAGGCTGAAAAACATTGTTGTCGATCACCTGCACGATCAGCATGGCGACGAGGATGCTGATGGCCATCGGCAACACATGGGCATAGTCACCCGCACTGATCACGCCGGTCACCCCGAGGAGGATCCCCGTGATCACCGCGATGACGCCTCCCAGGTAAGGGATGATGATGATGATCCCGGCGAAGAAGGCGATCACCAGCGCCCCCTTCACGCCGATGATCGTCAGCGCGATGGCGTAGGTGGCGATGTTCGCCAGGACCTGGAAGAACAGCCCCGTGAAATAGCGGGTCAGCAGCTTCTTGCTTTTGTCCATAACGTTTTGGGTCTGCTCCCGGTATTTTTCATTGACCAGCTTCAGGATGAACCGGGGCAGCATTTTACTGTCGTACAGGAAAAAGAAGGAAAGAAAAATGATGGAGAAGGTATGGAAGAAGAAGGAACCGGTAAAAGAGATCAGGCGGGTCAGAATAGTGGAGAAAAGCCCGAAATCCACGATCCTGGAGAAATTATCCAGGAACAGGCTTTCCACGGTATCGGAGCGCTGGATGATCCCGTACCGGATCAGGTTGTCCTGCAGCCACTGGATCTGCGGATGATAATACTGCTCCAGCTTCTGGGTATCGATCGAGGAGATCAGCTGGGCTTCCGCAAAGACCAGCGGGATAAAGAAGCTGAAAAGGGCGATGATCACCGCGATGATCAGCAGCAGGGTCAGTGTGACGCTCAGCACATGCGGGAATTTCACTTTGCCGATGTGGATCCGGTCCAGCAGGTTTACCAGCGGCGAACCGATGATCGAGATCACTCCCGCGATCAGCACCAGTACCAGGATCGGGAAGAAATACCAGACAAGGAATCCGATCGCCAGCAGGAAAATGATCAGGAAAAAGAGCCGGTACTTTTGATAGAGGTCCTTCATCGAAGGGATTTTAAACAAATGTAAGGATTATTTTATACAGCGGGGGGAGTAATGTTCAATTGCCAAACGGGAAGATCACACTGATCTTATAGGCAAAATTATCCCCGGCATATTTGAAGCCATACGGTCCCCAGCGGTAGAACGCCCCGATCCCGATCGTATAGAGACGCAGATTCACCAGGTTGTTGATCAGCAGGCCCGATTCATAGTACCCGAGGTCCAGGGTCTTCGGCTGGAGCGAGATAGCCTTGTAATTTTCCGGGTGATCCAGCCACCCGAAACCGATGTTCTGGGCAATGGCAAACTCCGGGTGGAACCATTTCTTCCCTTTGAAAAGCATATACCCGAAGTCGTGGTAGAGATACAGGGAAAGGTACTTGCTGGAGAGGAATTCGTTCATCCGCATGGTGGCAAACGTGTACGGGGCAAAGAGCGTGAACATCCGGTAGCTGGCGTTTCCGTAATACAGGTTGGTGGCGGGAATGGGCTGGTCGATGTACCCGGCATTGAACTGGAAGGTAAGCTTGCCGATATATTTGAAATGGAAAGTCTTCTTGATCTTCAGATCGAACCGGTCGTAATCGAACTGGCCGTCGAGGAATCCCTTGATGCCCCGGGTGTACTGAAACCATACGATGGGATAATTCGTCCCGAACGAGAACTTGTTGTTGACGGTCTGGATGAACTTTTCCCCGTATGCCCATTTCAGCGCCGCCGTGACTTCGGAGAAACGGTACTGGTCATATACCAGGATAGTATTCGCATCCTGGGGCAGCGCAAAATCGTAGGTGGTGGATTTTTTGAAGGAATTGGAATAGCCTATATTCAGCAGAACATATTTCAGCGTCCGGAAGGTGAGGGAGAGGTTGTAATTCTCGGTCCGGTCGAGTTTCTTCGTCAGCAGTTTCTCCCAGCTTCCGGAGAGAATGGTCTTGTTGTCGTCGAAAAAGGTAACGGTGCCCGAAGGGACAAGGTCGAAGGAATATCCGCCCTGGATACTGACGTCATGTCTCCGGCTCAGGAGGAAGGAGGCATCCCCGCCGTATTTGCTGGTGGAGATCGCAAAGGCATACTGGTAAAACCCGCCGATCCTGAACCATTTCAGCATCCGGTCGTTGGTATGCACCCCGATCCCTGCAATGATCCCTTCATACGTGTTGTAATTCAGCACCCGGTCCAGGTCAATATCAAAGATCTTCCACGGGATCTTCCCTGTCAGCAGGGTCTGGAAGGTCTTGGCCATCTTGTCGAAATTGTTGGCCTTGCCCAGGCTGTCGATCACGTGGTAGGTCATCGTGTCCTTTGCCGTCAGGCTGTCTACCCGGTACTGGTTCCAGAAGTCGTTATGCCTGGCACCGGCATCCTTTTCCACCTCGATATCCAGGTGATTGAATTCGCTTCGCACCAGGTCGGGGTTGAGGACGATATCCCGGATGTAGCTCCTTCCGGTCCCGATAGCGGCGTATTTGCCGATCCTGAAGTTAGTGAAGGATACGTCGGTATTCAGCTGGACCGGGAACCAGTATTCGCCGTCGATCAGCTCGTAGAGCTGCTGGATCCGGATATCGATCCCCCCCTGGTTGTTCGCAGGCTCCGCGATCACGTTCTGGATCGCCCATTTGTTCGAGCTGATGGAGATCACGCCTTTCATCCCGTCGAAATTGGTCCCTTTCCGCGGCCGGAACCGGATGATGAACGTGGTATCTTTCCCCGAATAGGTCGTATCCTCGATCTTGAAGAAATATTTGGTCAGGCTGCCGGGACTGATCGGATTCACGTAAGTATTCTGGAAGATCGTGATAAAGGGCTTATAAAAGGAGAACGACTGGATCTGGGTCGCCAGGAACACGATCATGGGGTCCTTGAATCCCGACATCTTGGTGGCGATCACCTGGTTGTAGCTCTTGTCGGGGTAAAGGAATTTCCTTTTCGTGACGTTCTCCATCAGGAAAAGGTATTGCTTGCTGATGAGCCGCCCGATCAGCCGCGTGGCCGAATCCATCGCTGCCGTGTCTTTTTTCAGCGAATCGGCTGCCACCTCCAGGTCGATCCCGAAACCGAACGAGGGCTGTGCCCGGGTGGTGTCGTTGAAATCGCTGCGGATGGAAGTATCCGCGTTCACGGTGAAGATCGTCTTGTCGTAGGAGGTGTAGGAAAATGACTTCAGCTTCTCCGGATCATTGAGGTCGCGGTTGTCGATGGCATGCTGGATGATCCGGTGGGCCGGGTTGACGCCGGGAAGGATCTCCACTTCCTTCAGCTCGATCTCTTTCTGGACCATCAGGATGACGATATGGTCTGTTTGCGCGGAACAGGCATACTCGTAATTATCATACCCCACGTACGAGAGGGAAAGGGTGCGGATCCTTTCCGGATAGCTCAGCCGGAATTTCCCGTCGATATCGGTCGTTCCCCCCGCCCTC
Source organism: Bacteroidales bacterium (assembly GCA_035505995.1). GTDB lineage: Bacteria > Bacteroidota > Bacteroidia > Bacteroidales > FEN-979 > DATJQF01. The sequence continues at coordinate 9,019 of DATJQF010000091.1, read as the reverse complement.
GGGTTATGGTTGATGATGATGTTCACAAAGGCCAGCGGAACATGGGTCCGGGAATCCAGCACTTTCCCGGAGATCCTCGAGGGCTCCTGGGGAAGGAGGAGTGAGGAGTGAAGAAGCAGGAGTTGGACGAAGATGATCCGCAGTTTCATGCTGCAAATATAAACCATATCTATTTGGAGCATTTTGCATGGGGAAGGGGGTAACACAATACCTGTTGATTATATTTAATTGATTCATAACTGGTAGCAAACAACCTTTGTCTGTTTTCTTCGTATAAAAGAAAGAATTTGAAGAAAGCAAAAAATACCTTTCCGCTGGTCGCAAAAACGGTCCCGGGGCTGGAGCAGTCCGTGGCGGATGAATTATTGCAGATGGGCGCCGGGAAGATAAAGCTTCTCAACAGGGCCGTCAGCTTTGAAGGGGATACCGGCCTCATGTACCGGGCCAATTACTGTTCCCGGACCGCCCTGCGCATATTGAAGCCCATCCTGGAATTTGAAGTGGAAAACCAGGAGAAACTGTATGAAGCCCTCCGTGCCTACCGGTGGGAGGATCTTTTCGGGCCGCAGTTCACCTTTGCCATCGACTCGGTCGTGCATGAATCGGTGTTCACCCATTCTCAGTTCGTTTCCCAGCGCTCGAAGGATGCGATCGTGGACCGCCTGCGAGAAGTCTGGGGCAGACGGCCATCCGTCGACCTCGACGAACCGGATCTTCGCCTGAACGTGCACATCCAGAAGAAAAACTGTACAGTCTCGCTCGACAGCTCCGGCGGGTCGCTGCACAAGAGGGGGTACCGGAAGACCACCGGGCCTGCTCCGCTGAACGAGGTCCTGGCTGCCGGGATGGTGCTGCTCTCGGGCTGGGACAAAAGATCACTTTTCATGGACCCGATGTGCGGTTCCGGCACCCTGCTGATCGAAGCGGCCATGATGACCAAGAACATCCCGGCGGGATTTTTCCGGAAAGATTTCGGTTTCACCCACTGGAACGATTTCGATGCCGAGCTGTGGCACGGGATCAAGGAGAAGGCCGACGCGGCCGTCACCGAAAGCAAGGCGGTGATCCTGGGCTCCGACCGGTCTCCCCAGGCAATACGGCAGTCGACCGAGAACCTGCGCTTCGCGAAGCTGCAGGACGATATCCGCCTGCAGGTATCGGAGCTGGAAGCCCTGAAACCCCCGGAGGAAAAAGGCTGGGTGGTCACCAATCCCCCCTACGACGAGCGGATGCAGGTGGATGACCTGATCGCCTTCTACAAAAAGATCGGCGACGTGTTCAAGAAAAAATTTACCGGGTACCAGGCCTGGGTTATCTCTTCTGACCTGAAAGCGCTGAAATTCATCGGCCTTCATCCTTCCAGGAAGATCATTCTCTACAACGGACCGCTGGAATGCCGGTTCGTCAAATTTGAATTGTACTAAATACTTTCAATTCCCCTATTTTTGCTTTCCATATTCACTTTCGCCCATTGAATCCGGAAAAACTCCAGCGGACCTGGATCGCGTGGTTGCTGATCTGTGCGGTAACGATCCTGATCTATTCCGGAACCTTCTCCTATGGCATTCTGCATAATTACGACGACGACGCCTATTTCGGCGATCCGGGGATCACCCGGCTGACGGCAGATCACGTGAAGGATTATTTCAGCCGGGACTACCTGGGCATGTACCAGCCGCTGCCGGTGCTCAGTTTTGCCGTGCTGATGAAAGTCTTCCCGGGCTCGGTCCTGGCGCACCGGATCCTGCAGGTCGTGCTGCACTGTCTTAACGCGCTGCTCGTCCTCATCCTGGTGAGACGGCTCAGCGGTAATTTCCGGGTGGCGTCGCTGACGGCCTTGCTCTTCGCCGTTCATCCGATGAATGCGGAGTCGGTTTCCTGGCTGGCGGCCCGGAGCAACCTGATGTACGCTTTCTTTTACCTTTCAGCCCTGATCTTTTATCTTGAGTGGCAGGATAAAAATAAGGAGTGGCAGTGGGGAATGATGCTTCTGTGCTTTACCCTTTCGCTGCTTTCGAAGGTAACAGCGGCCACCTTCCCGATGGCGGTCATTCTGCTGGACTGGTTCCGCCGGAAAGAATTCAGCCGGCGCACCGTGTTGCTGTATATTCCGCTGATCCTGCTTTCCCTGGTGTTCATCCGGACCGGGATCCGGGCGTCCGGTTCCTTCGGGCACCTTACGGAACTGGGACAAAGCTATTCGATTTTCGAGAGGATGTTCCTGGTTCTCCAGGCGGTGTGGCTTTACCTGGTGAAGTCCGTGATTCCTTTCGGGCAATCAGTGATCTACCTTTTTCCGTGGAAAACCGGCGGCACGCTTCCCGCTTCCTATTTTGCGGCCGGCTCGGCGGCTTGTCTCCTGATCGCTGTCCTGCTGATCGCAGGCTGGCGTCACCGCAACCGGGAGTGGGGGAGGGCCATTGTTTTCTGGATGCTGTTCTTCCTGGTCACCCTTAGTATTGTGCTGCCGCTGAAATGGTCGCGGACGGTGCTGATCGCGGAGCGGTACACTTATATTCCCTATGTAGGACTGCTTTCCATGATCATCACGTTGATTTTTATTATTCTCAGGAACCGTTCCCGCCACCTGCGGAGTGTCGTGTGGGCGGTGCTGGGCGCAGGAATCCTGGCGCTGGGATGGTGCACCTGGGAACGGGTTAAGGTCTGGAAGGATCCGGTTTCGCTGTTCACCGACGTGATCGTAAAGAGCCGTTCGGGGGCGGAGGTTTCCACGGCTTACTATAACCGGGGAAATGAGTATTTCCGTCTTAAGGAAGATGAGATGGCCATCCGGGATTATTCGGAAGCATTACGGATCTACCCCGGTTACGCGGATGCTGCGTATAACCGGGGACTTGTCTTTTACAGCAACGGTTCGTACACCGATGCCATCCGTGATTTTTCCGCGACGATCGTGCTTCAACCGGATAATCCGGATGCCTGGCTCAACCGGGCCGATGCCTTCCGTGCGGCAGGGAAGTACGAGGAAGCCCTGCAGGACCTCGATCATCTTATCCTTGTGCATCCCGATAAATTCGCCTATTTCAACCGGGGAGCCCTCTATTATTTCAATCTCGGTCAACCCGACCGGGGCTGTTCCGATTGGGTACAGGCGTTGCGACTGGGATTCCAGCCGGCCGCGGCCATGCTGGAAAAATATTGCAAATAACCTGTTGACCTTGTTTTTATCAACATCCCCGCTATCGGCTGCATTCTTTCCTAATTTTACCGCACCAATCAAAAATCTGACTTATGGCAAGAATTAACCGGATCGGGGTTTTTACCTCGGGCGGAGATGCGCCGGGAATGAACGCCGCCATCCGGGCGGTGGTTCGCACGGGCATTTCGGAAGGACTGGATGTCTTCGGGATCTACCGGGGTTACGAGGGGCTGATCGACGGCCAGATCGAACCCATGCAGAGCCATTCGGTCTCCAATATCATCCAGCGCGGCGGGACCATCCTGAAGACCGCGAGGAGCAAGCGGTTCATGGAGAAAGTAGGCCGGATCCAGGCCTATGAGAACCTGAAGAAATATAAGATTGACGCCCTGATCGCGATCGGAGGCGACGGGACCTTCACCGGCGCAGATGTATTCAACAGCGAGTTCGATTACCCGATCCTCGGCCTGCCCGGGACCATCGATAACGACCTCTACGGCACGGATTATACTATCGGGTTCGATACGGCGGTAAATACGGTGGTGGAGGCCGCCGATAAGATCCGCGATACCGCCACTTCCCACGACCGGCTGTTCTTCATCGAGGTGATGGGACGGGACGCCGGGTTCATCGCGCTCCGGAGCGGCGTGGCGGTGGGCGCCGAGTTCATCCTCGTTCCGGAAACCACCACCTATATCGATAACCTCGCCCGGCTGCTGAAGCACGACTGGCGTAAAAGCAAAACCTCCGGGCTGGTGATCGTTGCGGAGGGGGATGATGCCGGAGGTGCGTATGAGATAGCCCGCCAGGTGCAGGAGAAGGTGCCCGAGCTGGATTGCCGCGTGACCATTCTCGGCCATATCCAGCGGGGCGGCTCGCCCAGCTCCAACGACCGCTTCCTGGCCAGCATCCTGGGCTATGCGGCAGTGAAATCCCTGCGCGACGGTCACCGCGGAGAGATGGTGGGAATGATCGACAAGCAGGTATCCTTCACCCCATTCGAAAAGGCGATCAAATACAACAAGGACATCAACCACCAGATCCTGGAGATGTCGCGTATCCTCGCGCTCTGATAAGTTTCCGACATGGCCGCGCCAACCCGATACGCCGAAGTCCTTTTACCGCTTCCGGTGAGCGGAACCTTCACTTATGCGGTGCCAACCGAACTGGAATCGGCCGTGAAGGAAGGGGTACGCGTGGTGGTGCAGTTCGGCAGGAAAAAGATCTATGCCGCCCTCGTCAAGAGCATCAGCGACCGGCCACCGTCAGGGTACGAAGCCAAGTCCCTGCTGGCCGTGCTGGATGAGAAGCCCCTCGTGCACGAGCGCCAGTTCCGGTTCTGGGAATGGATCGCCGCCTATTACCTCTGCCAGGAAGGCGAGGTGATGAATGCCGCCCTCCCTTCCGCTTTCAAGCTGGAAAGCGAATCGAAGATCACCCTGGATGTCACTGCCGATGCCGGCAAGTTCCTGCTGGGAGAAAAAGAGGAGCTGCTGGTGGAATCGCTCCTTCACCGCAAGGCGATCCGCATCTCGGAGGTCGCCGGGATCCTCGACCAGCGAAAGACGCTGCCGGTCATCAGTTCCCTGATCGAAAAAGGCATCATCAGGATGGAGGAGGAGCTGCCCCTGAAATATCATCCGAAAAAAGAAACGTTTATCCGGCTGACGGAACCCTACCAGCAGGACGAATCCCTGTTCAGGGAGCTGTTCGACCGGCTCGAAAAGAAATCGCCCAAACAGCTTGAACTGCTGATGTCGTTCCTGGTCCTTTCCGGCGCCGGCACCGGTTCGGTAAAGGAAGTGACCCGCAACGACCTGCTGAAAAGCGTGCATGCCGCACCGGCCGCCCTGGAAGGGCTGATCCGGAAGGAGATCCTGGAGACGGTTACCCGCACGGTGAGCCGGATCGGCGAGGAGACGGCCCGGGAAGATGTTTCCTCCATCCGGCTGGAACCCTTCCAGGAAGAGGCCTTTGAAACCCTTCACCGGGGGATGGACCAGAAAGGGGTGGTGCTGCTGCACGGCGTTACCTCGTCGGGCAAGACCGAACTGTACATCAAGCTCATTAAGGAAACCCTGGATCAGGGGAAGCAGGTGCTCTACCTGCTCCCGGAGATCGCCCTGACCACGCAGATCATCAACCGGCTGAAAAAATATTTCGGAGGCAGGGTGGGGGTTTACCATTCCCGGTTCAACGAGAATGAACGGGTCGAGATCTGGAACCGGGTAGGGGCGCCGGCTGCAGAAAAACGGTACGACGTGATCCTCGGGGCCCGCTCGGCCGTGTTCCTTCCGTTCTACGACCTGGGGCTGGTCATCGTGGATGAAGAGCACGATTCCTCCTTCAAGCAGTATGATCCCGCGCCCCGGTATAATGGCCGGGACGCCGCGCTGTACCTGGCCCACCTGCATGGAGCCCGTTCGGTGCTGGGTTCGGCCACCCCTTCGCTGGAAAGCTACTACCTGGCGATGGAAGGAAAATACGCCTTGTCGGTGATGTCAGAGCGCTACGGGAAACTGGAGCTGCCGGAGGTGGAAGTGGTGAATATCCGCGAGGAGGCGAGATGGAAAAAGATGCGCTCGCATTTCTCCTCGGTGCTGGTCAGCCAGCTGGATGAGGCGCTGAAAGCTGAGGAGCAGGCGATCCTGTTCCAGAACCGGCGGGGCTTCTCCCTGCGGCTGGAATGTGATACCTGCAACTGGATGCCGGTCTGCAAGAACTGCGACGTGACGCTGGTCTACCATAAGCAGATGAACCACCTGCGGTGCCACTATTGCGGGTACACGACGAAAGTGCCCGATACCTGCCCTTCCTGCGGGAACCGGACCCTTCGCATGAAGGGGTTTGGCACCGAGAAGGTGGAGGAAGACCTTTCGCTGATCTTTCCCAAAGCCCGGATCGCCCGGATGGACCTGGACACTACCCGGTCACGCTATTCGTACCGCAGGATCCTGGACGATTTCGAGCAGCGGAAGATCGATATCCTGGTCGGGACCCAGATGGTCACCAAGGGACTCGATTTCGATAATGTCAGTACGGTAGGCATCCTCAACGCGGATAATATGCTGAGCTTTCCGGACTTCCGTTCGGCGGAACGGAGCTTCCAGCTGATGGCGCAGGTGAGCGGGCGCTCGGGAAGGAAAAAGAAAAGGGGGCGGGTGATCATTCAGACCTATAACCCGCGCCACCCGGTGCTGGCCGATGTAGTGAACCACGACTATGTGTCAATGTACCGGCAGCAACTGGCGGACCGGCTCAGATTCCGCTATCCGCCGTTCTTCCGGCTGATCCGCATCGAGCTGAAGCACCGCGACAGCCGGCTGTTGGGTGAAGCCGCCCGCGATTTTGCCCTGCGCATGAAAAAGATCTTCGCGAACCGGGTGCTCGGTCCGGAGTACCCCATGGTCTCCCGGATCAAGAATGAATTCATCCAGCAGGTGCTGATCAAGATCGAACGCACCTATTCCGTTTCACATGCCAAGGAATCGCTGATGAAGGAGATCGCGGAGTTTCACCGGCAGAAGGAATATTCGCCGGTACGGTTGGTCATGGACGTGGATCCTGTGTAGTGTCCATGATCAGGAAGAGATCTTCATTATCTTTTTTCATCCGGTATTTTTCGCGGGCGAATTTTTCCAGCGCCGAAGTGTCGTTCAGCAGCTGGCGGGTAAGCGTGGAATCTTTCCGGATCTCTTCCTGGTAGAACTTTTTCTCCTGCTTCAGGTCATTGAGCTTATGCCGCAACCGGATCCGGTTCGGGATGGAGTTCGTATCAAAAAAGATCAGCCACACCCCGAAAGCGACCGTGGTAAGAAAATACTTGTTCAACAGAATCTTTAATATTTTCTTAAAAACCATACCGCTTTAAAGAATGGATAATTATTGCTGTCCACGTTCCCTGAAGTATTTGTAGATCTCATATTGCGACCGGACAGAAGGTCCGTCGGTTTTCCGGTATTGGTTGGGCAGTCCGGGACCAATGATCCGGGCCTTGATATTATCTTTTAACTGGAGGTCCAGCATGGTTTTCAACTCGTTCTGGATATTTTTATCAAACACGGGGCATGCGACTTCAATCCGGTTATCAAAATTACGGATCATCCAGTCGGCCGATGAAATATAATACAGATGATCTCCCCCGTTGCAGAACACCAGCACGCGCGAATGCTCCAGGAAGCGGTCGATGATGGTGACCGCCTCGATATTCTCGCTGATACCCGGAATGCCGGGAACCAGCACGCAGATCCCGCGGATGATCATGCGGATCTTTACGCCCGCCTGGCTTGCCTTATAAAGCTTCCGCACCAGATGCTCATCCACCAGATTATTCAGCTTCAGGATGATCCAGGCCTCCCTTCCGGCTTCGGCATTCCGGGTCTCGCGGGCGATCAGCTTCAGGAAGAAATTCCGCATCAGGAAAGGCGCCACCGTTAACGTCTTGTACTTCATCGGCCGGTAGTTGGCCTCCATCTGGTGGAAAGCGTTCACCACATCAGAGGTGATCTTCGGATCGGAGGTCAACAGGGCATCGTCGGCATACACCCGGGCAGTATCCTCGTTGAAATTGCCGGTGCCGATATGCGCATAGAAGAAATTCTTGTTATTTTCCTTCCGGCGGATCAGGATCAGCTTGCTGTGCACCTTGAAACCGGGGATGCCCTGGATCACTTTCACCCCTTCTTCCTGCAACCGGCTCGTCCACTGGATATTGGCCTCTTCGTCGAAACGCGCCTGGAGCTCCATGAAGACGGTTACATACTTCCCGTTCCGGGCGGCGTTGATCAGGGTCTTGATGACGCTCGAATCCTGTGCAGCCCGGTAGATCGTCATTTTGATCGACCGTACTTTCGGATCGATGGAAGCTTCCCGGAGGAGGTCGATGATGTATTGAAACGACTGATAAGGATAATGCAGCATGATATCCTTCTGGCGGATCGCTGCCAGGATACTGGCCTGGGGGGGGAGGTCCTTGTGCCGCAGCGGGGGGAGCTTCTCATATTCCAGCGATTTCGGACCTACATTCGGGAAGTTCATGAAGTCCTTGAAATTATGATACCGCCCGCCGCCCCGGATGGGGTCGTCCTTACGGATATCCAGCCGGCGGGTGAGGATCTTCAGCAGCTCGGCAGGGATGGAATTGTCATATACGAACCGGACCGTATTTCCGCGCTTCCGCTGCTTGAGGCTTTCCGTCATCGTCTCCAGGAAGCTCTTGGAGATATCGGTATCGATGTCGAGCTCGGCATCGCGGGTGATCTTCACGGTATAAGCCGAATAAGTGTCCCACCCGAAAACATTGAAGATCTCCGACAGGCAGTACCGGATCACATCGTCGAGCAGGATGATGAATTTTTTTGCTCCTTCCGCAGGAAGCACCAGGAAACGGGAGAGGTTCCGCGGCACCTCGATGAGGGCATAATCCTCTTTTACCGATTTATCCGCTTTCCCGAGCACCACCGCCAGGTAGATCGACCGGTCACGCAGCGTCGAAATATCCCTGAGGCTGGTGATCATGATCGGGAAGAGGTTGGCCCGGACCATGTCCTGGAAATACCTTCTCACAAAATTCCCCTGATCGTCACTCAGGTTGCTTTCATCCAGGATGAAAATATTCTGTCCGGCCAGGTCCTTCACGATCTGCCCGTAAATGCTCATGAAGTCTTTTTCCTGCGACTGGACGATCTCGTCGATCTCTTTCAGGACCTTTTTCGGGTTGATGCTGGTATCGTAATGGACCTTGTCGACCTTCAGCATCCGGTTCACGGTGGCCACCCTCACCCGGAAGAACTCATCCCGGTTATTGGAAAAGATCCCGAGGAATTTCAGTCGCTCGATCAGCGGGTTGCGCAGGTCGGC
>DATJQF010000090.1:0-3228 GCA_035505995.1 Bacteroidales bacterium | reverse complement strand
GAGATAGGCGTAGGCCAGCATGCTCAGCGATTCGTGAAGCACCTGGTGGCCGTGTCCCCAGCCCCACAGCGGATTCCGGGAGAATGCATAAAAGTTGTACCGGGTCTTCCCCGAAGGTGGATACATGCATCCCCTCGCCAGGTTGAAGGCCCCGATGTAAATGAGTTTTTCATCCTTGTCCTTAAACGTGATCCGCGGGATCCTGGAAAACAGCATCAGGTTGTCTTCATAGAAAGTTTTAAGGAAAAGGGTCCTTAACGCGTCGGTCTCCCGGGTCAGACTATCCAGTGACTCGAGTTGCGACTGGGCTCCGCGGATGTACCGGAAATTGACCGTTTCCCCGGGCCGGAGCCTCTTTTTCAGGTGAAGGGCTGCGAAACGGACAAACCCTTCCTTCAGGCGATCCAGGGTATCAGTTCTTTTATCCGAATAAAAATCAGTCTTGATGGAATTGTAGAAGTCATTCATGTCCCCGGTATAGCCCCCGTAAGAATAAGGCGGGGAACCGGAAATGAACAGGTCCCGGATCCGGGTCGGGTAGCCGTATTCGGTCTTCAGGCTGCTGATCAGCCGGTACGGACTTTCATAGTGCTGCAGGACATAGCCGCCATGCAGCGAATCAAATCCCCGGATCAGCAGGGAATCTTTATCAAAGTAAAGGACCGGGTAAACGGCCACCTCATGAGGCACCTTATCCGTGTTGGTGATCTCCATATCCACGATGGCTGACATCGAGCTGTAAACCAGGAAGGTCTCTTTAACGCTGATCCCGCGGAAGGGTTCATAATCAAGGATGGCCATGTCGGGGAAAGAATATTCCACCACCGGCCGGGAAAGGAATTCCCCGGTATTCAGGATCACGACGCCATCCACTTTCCAGATGCAGAACATGGAGCCGGCCTGGTCTGAAGAGTAAGTTACGGGACGGCAACCGGAATAGTAATCCATCTTGTAGGCCTTATCCCCGTAAAGCCTGGATCGCGACATGGCAGCCGCATAGGTGGTGTATAACGGATCATCCGGCCTGGCGTCGAGTCTCAGGTACTTTGAGAGGACGTCCAGCGATTGGGCGGTAACGGAACAGGAACCCCATATCAGGAAGAAAAGCGATATGAGCCGGCGCATGTCATTCGGAAATTTCCGCAAAAGTAATCATTTCCGCTGCAGGTCAAGGAAAAACCTTGCCGCGATCCCCGCCCAGATGTAGGTTTTATTCCATCCGGCCTGGGCGTCGTCCGGGCTATAGAACTCCCAGAAAACATGATCGGATTTCAGCCGGCCGATCATCTGCCCGGTGATCCTTTTAGCTAGCTCCTCCGCCTCCGGGCGGTATCCGTAATCCAACAACCCTCTGAAGACCAGCCAGTCCCATTGCACCCACACCGGCCCGTTCCAGTATCCCATCGGGTTATAATATTTATCCTGCGCCGAAAGGGTGGGGATCCCGTACCTTCTCCGGAATTGTTGCGGGTCGAGCAGGCTTTTCATCAGTATTCCGGCCCGATCCCGGTCGGCGATGCCGGCCCACAGGGGCAGGAATCCGATGATCTCCTTACGCTTCAGGTCGCCCGGAGAACGATACGTGAAGGAACCGTTGTCTCTATTCACATTATAATAAAACCCTGTTTCCGCATCCCAGAGTCGACGGTTGATGAGATCTGCACGCCGGTTCGCATCATTTTCCCATCCGGCGGCCTCCTTTGGGTACCCCAGGATCGTGGCCATCTCCCGTAGCGCTTTCGCCTCCGCCACCAGCATCGAATTCAGATCGGGTCCTTCAAAATTGGACGGCCAGCCTGCCTGGTCCCACACGGCTACCCTTGCATCCCGAACCGATTCCAGTTCGGCATCGCCTCCCCATTCACAAAGGCCGTTGCGGTTCGAGTCCCTGCGGGCCGTGTAATATTCGTAGAATTTTCTGCCCGACCGGTAAGCTTCTTCCAGGAAAGCCCGGTCCTTTGTCACTTTATAGATCTCCAGGTTCTCATAATTGAACCAGGGTGCTGCGCTGGTTCGCTCTCCGTGGTAATCGATGGTCTCATCCAGGTAAGGACCCGTGCGGTAATTGATATACCCGTCGGGCTGCTGCCGTTCGAAATAGACACGCTGGGAATTCATGGCCCCGACCGGGTCCATATAGGCATAGGCGGTCATAGCCAGGCTCTCATGGAATACCTGTCCTCCGTATCCCCAGCCCCATTTCGGCTCCCTGGAAAAAACATAATAGTTGTAATGACATTCCCCTTCCGGCGGCATCATGCATTGCCGCATCAGGGAGAAGCAGCTCCAATACAGGTAACGGGAATCCCGGTCGGTAATTCCCGGATCAGGTATGCGGGAATAGGCCTTCTCATCGGCCGCGATAAGGGTGTTCATGTCCAGCGCCCAAAGAGGATTGATTTTCCGGAATAATTCCGGGATCCTCATTCCTTCTTCCTCTGTCCCGAAGACGATCCTCATATGCGCCTGGTCTCCCGGCTGAAGCCGGAACGTGCGACTCATCAGCAACCCTTTTATATACGGTGCGTTTTTCTTCATGGCGGCCAGGTTGGCTCCAAGGGAACCGTACCTTCCGTTTCCCTCCCGGGCGTTCTTTCCTGCAGGGAGGGAAAAGGTCCGGATACTGTCAAATCCCAGATCGGATGACAGGTACGACAGGAGGTTCTCGGTGAACGGGATCTGATGCTCCCGCATCCAGCTGTCTTTCTTCTTGGTCATCCGGAACTTAAAAAGACTGAATGGGGAGGAGGGCGAAATGTCATTTAAGCTGTCGGATGACGGAGCATAATAATAAGGTATGGCGGCGACCTCGGCAGGGAAAGCGCCTTCATTCCGGATGCGGATGTCGGCAATTGCGGTCTTGGAAGAATATACGTCGAAAAGGATCTCGACTCGAATATCTTTATACGGATAATAATAAAACCTGACCAGGTCGCTGTAAGAGACGGTGACCACCGGTTCCCGGAACATTTCCTTTAGGCGGAAGCGAAGATCCTGATCTGTCCCGAAGGCGATCCCGAAGTTTCCTCCGTCGGTTGAAACAAGCTGAATGCCCGATTCCGGGTCGTTCCATAGAAGCTGGTATCCCTGGTCGGTCCGGTATTGCGATCGTTCAACCGGCGCCGCATACGTCGTATAAAGGGCATCCCGGCTCGTGGCGTCCAGGTTTGAAAGGAACTGAGCCTGAAGGAGCGGAGTAAGCAGACAGCCAAACAGGATACTACTCCG
>DATJQF010000089.1:0-16278 GCA_035505995.1 Bacteroidales bacterium | reverse complement strand
GGCATTGGTGTTAACGGATTTTTCAATCGTATGGGTCTCAAAATTCAGGCGGGTGATCTTGCCGCTGTCCGATTCGAAAACATAAAATATATTATTCTGAAGATCCGGGATAACATCATTCAGCGTAAAGGAATAGGTCTTGATCTCCGGTCGCTCATAGGTCTTGATGTTGCTGTAAATGATCTGAGGACTGTAAGGATCGCCGGTAGTGATGTATCCCACCACCTGGTATTCGAGGTAAGAGGTATAGGGCACGTCGGTATCGGTATAGGTTGTCGTGGAAGGATCCGTAATGCTTTTGATCACATAAGGGTAATCAATGTAGTTGGTCCCCGGGAAGTCCCTGCGAACAATAAGATACCCTTCAAAATCCGGGTTATCCAGGCGGGACCAGGAAAGAGTGATCTGGCCGCTGCCTATCTGAAGGTCAGCCAGGATGATCCGGTTGGTATAAGAGGAGGAGGAGCTGTCTTTATCCTTTTTGCAACCCTGAAGGGCAAACAGTCCGGGAATCAGGATCAAACAGAGGAGTACTTTTTTCATAAGGCAGGTTTTTAAGGGGCTGTACAAATATAATCAAATGCCATGTAATGCAAAATAGGGTCAGCCTGGTTTCCTCATCGGGGTTCGCCGGGCTTTTAAATACGGAAAATCAGGGTAAATTTGCACGATTTTTTGCCGGCTGCATGAATATCCACCACCTGAACAATATTTTCAATCCCCGGCGTATCGCGTTGATCGGCGTCACCTCCAATCCCAACAGCGTGAGCGGCAAAGTGCTGTCGAACCTGATCGGCAGCGGGTTCCGGGGCGTGGTGTACCCGGTGAATCCCGACCTGGAAGCTGTGATGGGAGTGCCCTGTTACCCGGATCTCCGGAGCCTTCCGAAGATCCCGGACCTGGCTGTTATTTGCTCCCCGGGCCGGAAAGTGCCTGAGGTGGTGCGGGAATGCGGGGAAGCGGGGATCCTGGGCGTGATCATCATATCGGCGGGATTCCGTGAAACGGGGCCCGAAGGGAAGATGCTGGAAGACCAGATCCTGGCAGAAGCGAGGAAATTTGACGGAATGAGGATCCTGGGGCCGAATTGCCTCGGCATCATCGTACCCGGCATCCATCTGAACGCCAGTTTTGCCGCCGGCACCCCGGATTCCGGGAACATAGCCTTTATCTCTCAATCGGGAGCCCTTTGCACTTCAGTACTCGACTGGGCTATCGAAGGGAAGATCGGATTTTCTTATTTTGTCTCGATCGGGAATGGACTGGATGTCGAATTCGGAGACCTGATCGATTATTTCGGGGAGGATGACAAAACCCGGTGCATCATCCTGTACATTGAATCGATCAGCGAGGTCCGGAAGTTCATGACGGCCGCCAGGGCGTTCGCCCGGCAAAAGCCGATCATCGTCTATAAAGCCGGCCGGTTCCCGGAATCCGCGCAGGTCGCCACCTCCCACACCGGGGCGATGGCTTCGGAAGATGCGGTGTACGATGCGGCTTTCCAGCGGGCCGGGCTGGCCAGGGTGTATGAGATCGGAGATATTTTCAATATTGCCGAGCTGATCGGCCGGAATAAATTCCCGAGAGGTCCGCGGCTGGGGATCATTACCAATGCCGGAGGGCCCGGAGTGATGGCTACCGACGCCCTGATCGCTTCGCAGGGAGTCCTGGCCAAGCTTTCCGGGGAAACCCTGACCAGCCTGAATGAGAATCTTCCCGCGTTCTGGTCGCACGGAAACCCGGTAGACGTGCTGGGAGATGCGCGTGCCAAGAGGATCTCAAAAGCCACCCAGATCGTGCTTGACGATCCGGGCGTGGATGCGGTTTTGGTGATCCTTACCCCGCAGGCCATGACCAGTCCGGAAGCCACGGCCCGGGAGATCAGTGCACTGGCTTCCTCCTCGCCGAAACCCATACTGGGAGCCTGGCTGGGGGGTCAAAGCATGCACAAAGCCGACGATATCCTGGTGGATGCCGGCATCCCGTCCTACCGCACCCCGGAACAGGCGATCCGTGCCTTTATGACCCTGGTGGCCTACTCGAGGAATCTCGAAAGCCTGTACCAGACCCCGAAAGATATCCCGGTGGAATTCAGCATCGACCGGTTGAAGCTCAGGGAGGAATTCAAAAGGATGATCACCGGAAGGCATCCGGTGCTTCCTGAGGACTTGTCCAAATCCATCCTGGAATCGTACGGGATCCCGACGACCAAGCCCTTTCTGACCCAGACCGCCGACCAGGCAGCGGAGATTGCAGAGCGGATAGGATATCCCGTCGTGCTGAAGATCTACTCCCCTGACATCACGCATAAAAGCGATGTGGGAGGAGTCATCCTGAACGTGGAAAATGAAACCCGGGTCCGCGAGGGCTTTCAGCGGATCCAGGACCAGATCCACCGGAAAATGCCGGCGGCAACCGTTGAAGGGATCACGGTTCAGAAGATGATCTCCTCCAAAGAGAGCGTGGAGATGATCCTGGGGATCAAGAAAGATAAAGTATTCGGCACCGTACTGATGACCGGCATGGGTGGGGTCACCGCCGAGCTGTTCGGGGACAGGGCCCTCGGACTGCCGCCCCTGAACGAACGTCTTGCCAGGCAAATGCTGGAATCCCTGAAGATCTACCCCCTGCTGCAAGGATACCGCGGCACCGCAGCAAAAAATATTGACCGACTGATCCAGGTGATGATCCGGCTCTCTTACCTGGCGGCGGACTACCCTGAAATTGCAGAGCTGGACATCAATCCCCTGCTGGTTACCCGCGAAGAGGCCATAGCGCTGGATGCCCGGATCGTGATTGACCCGGATGTTCCGGGACCGGAGATCCGGGAGTATGCGCATCTGGCATTGCATCCGTACCCGGAGGAACTCGTCCGGACCATCCGGCTGAAAAGCGGAACGGAAGTGCTGCTTCGTCCCATCAAGCCCGAAGACGAACCCCTGTGGCTCGATATGCTTGGAAAATGCTCCCGGGAATCCTTGTATTCGCGTTTCCGCTATTTCTTTCACTGGGAAACCCATGAAGTCGCCACGCGGTACTGCTATATCGATTATGACCGCGAAATCGCCATCGTGGCGGAGATCAACGTTAAAGGCAACCGGGAACTGATCGGCATAGGCAGGCTGATTGCAGATCCGGATCATGAGACGGTGGAATATGCGATCCTGGTCCCGGATGCCTGGCAGCAGAAGGACCTGGGGAACATCCTGACGGATTACTGCATGGAGATTGCCAAAGGCTGGAATCTTAAAAAGCTGGTCGCCCAGACTACCAACGACAATAAAAGAATGATCGCCGTCTTCCGGAAACGGGGGTTCGAGATCCGTGTAAACGAACGCGATTCCCTGGTGGAAGTGGTAAAGAAGCTATAAGTAAATAATAATCTACGTTTTAAACCGTTTTTTTTAAAATAATCCCTATGAACAGCAGAAAATTAGTATTGCCCGTCTGGATGATCGTCATGACCGTATTCCTGTTTGCCTGTTCCATCACCAGTCCGAATGCGAAACTCCTGGTGGGTTCCTGGAAACCGGTATCTGCCGAAAAATATGTGGATCCCGCCAAAGCCAAACCGGTCGTGAAGCAGCAGGCGGTTCCCGACTCCGCTTCCCTTGCGAAAGGCAAGAAAACCAATCCCGGGATGAGCGAAGCGGACCACCATGCGGAAATGGAGCTGGAACGCGCAATCAATACCGAGAAAAGGACCCCGATGATCGTCAAAGCCGATAAGACCGCCGAAAAAGCCTACCATCAGCAGACGGTGAAGGGCAGCTGGAAGCTGAAGAAACAGGGAAAGCAAATAATCTTCACCGAGGCAAACTCGGGAAAGAAATTGAAAGCCGATATTCTTCAGATCAATGATACAACCGTTGTGCTGGTTGAGCGTCTACCTGTTGGAGACATCAAGGTAAAATACGTAAAACAGCATTGATCTGCTCATGAAGAAAACCCGCGCGATCTTATTATCCATCCTTCTTTCCGTCCTGTTGATCTTTTCCGCCTGTCAGAAAGCTGCGGATAACCTGATCAACCAGAACGTCGATATTCCGGATCTCAGTCATGTTACGATCAGCATCCCGGGATCCTATGGTGTCATGGCTGCCGTGAAATCCATCAACCACGAGAACCTGAACGGGATCGATGTCCCGGTGGAGGCCCGGATTGCCTCCGCTTCGTTTGTGGCCCAGCCGGACTCGGGGACCAACGTGGATGCGGGAAGCGTATCTTTGAATTCTCATGCACTGACCAGGCAATCCAACAACACCTACCTGTTGGAGGACCTGAACAATGAGGTGGGCCTTGGCACCGTAACCTGGGTGGTGAGCGGATCCGGATCCGTCCCGGCTATTAATTATACTTCAGGCAGAGTGCTGCCGGATTACACCGGTTTTTCTTCCCTTCCTTCAACGGTCACCCGAACGGCCGGGCTTACCATTGCCCTGGGCAGCGCCGTGACGAATGCGGACTCGGTATATGTGGTGATCTCAGATCCCAACGGGAACAGCCTGGTCAGACAGGTACCGGCAAGTGCTTCACAATGTGTTTTTTCTGCTTCGGAGTTGTCAGGACTGTCGACGGGAACGGGGATCCTGCAGGTAGCGCCCTGGAATTTCGAGAAGAAGAGCTTCAACAGCCAGCCTTATTTCTTCATCCTGGAGATAGCCTACACCAAGCTGAATATCACGATCAATTAGCGCAAGCGCATTATTTCGATTTCAGCTTCTTGCGGATCTCCCGGATCATCACTTCCGTCATCCGGGGCAGGTCATACTCGCAGGTCATCTTCCAGTCCTTTCTGGCAACCGTGTCGTCGATGCTGGCAGGCCAGGAGTCTGCAATGGCCTGGCGGAAGTCGGGTTTATAGGTTATTTTGAAATCGGGGATGTGATTCCGGATCTCGTCCGCCAGCTGGCGCGGGGTAAAACTGATCCCGGCGAGGTTGTAGCTCGATCGCAGCGATAATTTGGATGCATCCGCTTCCATCAGGTCGACCGTGGCCTTGATGGCATCGGGCATGAACATCATCGGGAGGGCAGATTCAGGTCCCAGGAAACACTCATACTTCTTCTCCCGGATGGCTTCGTAGAAGATCTCAACCGCATAATCGGTCGTACCTCCTCCCGCTTCGGTCTTGTAGCTGATCAGTCCCGGATACCGGAGGCTACGGGTATCCACCCCGAACTTGTTATAATAATATTCGATCCATCGCTCCCCGGCAAGCTTGCTGATGCCGTAAACGGTATTCGGCTCCATGATGGTGTACTGGGGCGTGTCGAAGCGGGGAGTGGAAGGTCCGAATACCGCGATGGAACTGGGCCAGAAGATCTTGTTGAGCTTGAGCTCACGCGCCAGCTCCAGCACATTCATCAGGCTGTTCATATTGATATTCCAGGAACCCAGCGGTTTCTTCTCGGCGTTTCCCGAAAGGATGGCTGCCAGGTGATAGATCTGCGTGATGTTATACCGGCTCACGATCCCGTGCAAACGGGGAGCATCCAGAACATCCAGGTTCTCGAAGGGACCGGAGTCGGAAACTTCCTTATTGGGGAAACGGATATCGGTTGCAATCACATTCGCATTTCCGTAGATTTTCCTGAGCTCGAGCGTCAATTCAGATCCGATCTGCCCCGAACAGCCGATCACCAAAACCTTTTCCATCTTTTTGCGGTTTGAGTACTTCAGCAAAAATAGAAAGATTCTCCGTTCACCCGTGACATTGTTATTATTTCTACATTTGTGATGAAACCCGGGGAAATATGGACCATCCGCTGTTCGTATACAATACGCTGACCCGCACCAGGGAAAGGTTTCAGCCCATAACCCCTCCTTTCGTCGGGATGTATGTTTGCGGGCCCACCGTTTACGGGGATCCCCACCTGGGACATGCCCGTCCGGCCGTTACTTTCGACCTGGTTTACCGCTGGCTGCTGCACCTCGGATATAAAGTGAGGTATGTGCGAAACATTACCGATGTCGGGCATCTGGAGCATGACCTGGATGAAGGGGAGGATAAGATTGAAAAAAAGGCCCGCCTGGAGAAGAAGGAGCCGATGGAAATCGCGCAATACTATTCCGACCGGTATTTTGTTTTCATGGAAGCGATGAATGTGAAGCGGCCGGGCATTGAGCCCAGGGCGTCGGGGCATATCATCGAACAGATCCGGATGATCTCGAAAATACTGGAAGCGGGATTTGCCTATGAGGCGAACGGTTCCGTTTATTTCGACGTGGCCGGATATGACCGGAAGCACCATTATGGCATCCTTTCCGGCCGGGTGCTGGAGGACCTGATGGCGAACACCCGGGCGCTGGACGGGCAGGATGAGAAACGCAATCCCGCGGATTTTGCCCTGTGGAAAAAAGCCCAGCCGGAGCATATCATGCGATGGCCTTCGCCGTGGAGCGAGGGATTTCCCGGCTGGCATCTCGAATGCTCGGCCATGAGCGGAAAATATCTCGGGGAACAGTTCGACATTCACGGAGGAGGCATGGATCTGCTTTTCCCCCATCATGAATCGGAGATCGCACAATCCCAGGCAGCAAACGGGAAACCTCCGGTCCGTTACTGGCTGCACAATAATATGGTCACGATCAACGGGCAGAAAATGGGAAAATCCCTGGGGAATTTCATCACCCTGGAGCAGTTCTTCACCGGCGACCACCCGGCACTGGAACAACCATACAGCCCGATGACCATCCGCTTCTTCATCCTGCAGGCTCATTACCGCAGTACGGTCGATTTTTCGAACGAAGCCCTTCAGGCATCGGAGAAGGGATTGAAAAAGATGCTGGCAGGGATCGAAACCCTTGAGAAACTTATCCCGTCGGGTGCTTCCACCTCCGACATTGCAGCGCTGGTGCAAAGCTGCCATGCCGCCATGAACGATGATTTCAACAGCCCCGTCCTGATCGCCAACCTGTTTGAAGGCGTCCGGATCATCAACTCGGTGAATGATGGCAAGGAAACCCTGACTGCCGGGGATCTGAACCGGTTGAAGGCAATATTCAGCCTTTTCGTGACGGACGTGCTCGGACTGAAGAGCGACACCCCGGAAAAAGGTACAGAAGTCATCGACGGATTAATGAAGCTGGTTCTGGATATCCGGGAACAGGCCCGCTCAGGAAAGGATTTCAAAACCTCCGACAAGATCCGGGATGCCCTGCAGGGACTTAAGATCACCGTCAAAGATACCCGCGAGGGAGCGACCTGGAACCTGGAATAAACAACCCTGAAAACCTTATTCTTATGAAAAGCATCCAATGGATCCTAATGGCCGTCATGGTTTCCCTGATCGCCGTCAGCTGCACCACAAAAAAAGAAAAAATGAAACAGGAACTGATCGAATTTATCCGGAAACACGATTCGGTGTACATCCCGCTCTATAAGGAAGCGACCCTCGCTGAATGGAATGCGTCCGTTTCCGGCAAGCCGGAAGACTTTAAAAAATCAGAGCAATACCAGATGGAGATGGTGAAGCTGTTCTCCGACAAGGAATCGCTTAAAAAGCTGGAAGAGATCAAGATCTCCGGGATGATCACCGACAGCCTGCTGAACCGGGAACTGGATGGCCTGTACCGTGCTTTCCTGATGGCGAAAGCGGATACGGCCAAGCAGAATGAGATGGTCAGGATGCAGTCGGAGATCGAGCAGAAATACGGCAATTTCCGGACGGAAATAAAAGGGAAGAAACTCTCCGACAATGATGTCGAGGATATCCTGAAGCATTCCAAAAATGTCGATGAACAAAAAGAAGTGTGGATCGCACAGAAAAAGATAGGCCCCCTGGTTTCGGGCGACATCATAAAGCTCGTGAAGCTCCGCAATTCTGTGGCAAAGGACCTGGGCTTTAAGAATTTCCATGAAATGAGCCTGACCCTGGGCGAGCAGGACCCGAACCAGATCCTCGGCCTGTTCGATGAGCTGGACAGCCTCACCCGCAATGCCTTTGCAGAAGTGAAAGGCGATATCGATACTTACTTTGTAAAGTATTACGGACTGAAAAGCAAAGACGAGCTGATGCCCTGGAACTACCAGAACCGGTTCTTCCAGGAAGCCCCGAAGATCTACGAGACCGACCTCGACCAATATTACAAGGATAAGAACCTGGAAGAACTTACCCGCAATTACTACGACGGGATCGGGCTGTCGGTGGACGACATCATGAAGAAAAGCGATCTGTATGAAAAGCCGGGCAAGAACCAGCATGCATTCAGCACCGATATCGATAAAAAAGGAGATGTGAGGGTCCTGTGCAATATCAAGCCGAATGCCTATTGGATGAACACCATGCTCCACGAATTCGGGCACAGTGTTTACGACGAGTATATCGATACCAACCTTCCGTTCCTCCTGCGCGATCCGGCCCATACTTTCACCACGGAAGCCATCGCGATGATGTTCGGACGCTTCTCCTCCAACCCTCAGTGGCTGAAAGACAATGTCGGCATAACGGAAGAAGAGAAAATGAAGATCGCCGACAACTGCTTTAAGACCTTTCGCATGGATCAACTGGTGTTCAGCCGGTGGGCGCAGGTCATGTACCGGTTCGAAAAGAGCATGTATGAGAATCCCGACCAGGACCTGAACAAGCTGTGGTGGGACCTGGTGGAAAAATACCAGCTCATGAAACGCCCGGCCGGACGGAACGAACCGGACTGGGCCACCAAGATCCATATCGCCACCTATCCGTGCTATTACCACAATTACCTGCTGGGCGAATTGCTGGCCTCGCAACTCTACTATTATATCGTGGCCCACATCGTGAAATCGGATAACTACCGGTTCCAGAGCTTCACCGGGGACAAGGAAGTGGGGAACTGGCTGAAGGAGAGAGTGTTCATGCCGGGCTCCAGGTATTTCTGGAATGACATGATCGAGAGAGCGACCGGGGAGAAGCTTACTCCAAAATATTACGCCAAACAGTTTGTAAAGTAGAAGGGAGCCGGATCGTCAGAAAGTGATCAGTTTCTCACCGGAAGCAAGGATCTGCGTAAGGGGCTCTCCCATATAGCGCACGTTGATCCCGAGCGACCTGATCTTATCCGTAATGTTATAGGCTTTGGTACAGCCCTCGCAGGCTTCGACCTCTATACCGCTTTGCAGCAGGAGATCCAGCTCCTGCTGGATTTCAACGTCTTCGGAAAGCAGTTTCGCGGAAGGCCCCCAGATGATCAGATGGATCTCGTCATACCAACCCATGCTTTTGGCATTCATCAGGTAAACGAAGATCATGCGGAGTGCGACATCCCGTTCGCCGGTCGTCCAGAGCAGATGCAGTTTTTTCATATCCTGTTGTTACTTTATTCAATCGCAGCGTATCACCAGACCTTTCCCCCTCCGTAGACTCCGACATTGAAGTGAGGTTGCACCGTCGTTCCGCCGGGTCCGCTTAAAGTTACGCCATAGCTCATGCCCATATGGGCACCGGCACAGCCTGTCAGTGCCAGGATCAGTGCGGTCAGCCAGATCGCGATGAATTTCCTGCAGGGAGTTGAGAATGATTTCATGGGCATCGCGTTTGACGGTTTATTCAACGGGCCATTTTTGCACGCAAAATACGGCGCCTCCCGGATCCATCAGCACGGCCACGGATCCTTTCCGCACCAGGGGATTCGGCTCAAGGAGCACTACGGCTCCGGCTTCTTTTGCCTTTTTCACCACTGTTGCAGGGTCGCTCACCCTGATATAGGGGACCCACAGGCTTTCCGGATTATCCAGCGGATTTTCGATCATACTGGCCACCATGCTGTTGGCGTCCCGGAAGATCCAGTATTTTTTCCCGTCCACCTCAGTCTGTTCGGAATGGTAACCGTTCATTTTATCATAAAAGGCACAGGATCCGGCCGGGTCGTTGGACCAGAGTTCCGTCCACAGCCAGGTATTCATCATAGCTTCCTTCGCGAACGGGTCGCCGTCGCGAGCATTAAGGATGACCAGAACGGCTCCCTGGCGGTCCCTGATCACTGCAAGAGTGCCCCTGCCATTTACCCGGTAAGGTTTCTTAATGACGCTGCCCCCGAGATCGGTGCATCGTTTCACCGTTTTGCCAACTTCTTCGGAAGAAAGGGTGCAGATCCATTTTGCGGTATATTTTACGGAGGTATCCCCGGGATATTTAACCATTCCCCCGATCGTTTCATTGTTATTCCTGAAAAGGTAATAGATCCCCTCTCCGGTTCCGGTAGTGGTGAATGTCCAGCCGAACAGGGTCCCATAAAATCTCTTTGAAGCTTCAGGATTGGAGGTGATCAGGTCGCGCCACACAAACCGGCCGGGCGTATACGTGTAGGTCGGAGGATAGGCAATGCCGGGGTACGGGATACCACTGGAACAGGTTGTCAGGGAAAAAAGAGCCGCTGCGAGAACCGGGAGTAAAAAGATCTTCGATAGAAGCTGGATTCGGGGCATAACGGTCAAAATACAAATATACCCAATATTGAATATATCTTACACCGGAAGAAATCCGGTTCAGGAAGCGATCACCAGGAAATAATTTTTTTTCCCTTTCTGGACCAGGAGATATTTCCCGTTCAGCAGGCTGGATGCATTCAGGATCAGATCCTCACCCGTCCTGGTTTTGTTGATCTGGATTCCTCCCTCCCTGAGGACCCGCCTTGCCTCGCTTTTGGAGGGAAGGATCCCGGTTTTTTCTGACAGGAACTCGATCACGGGAATGCCTTTGGATAAATCGGTCATGGAGATCCCGGGACGGGGAACGCCTTCAAAGATCGCCAGCAAGGTATCTTCCGGCAACTTCCGCAGGGTTTCGGTGGTCCCTTTCCCGAACAGGATCTCGGAAGCTTCCACGGCCGACCGGTATTCTTCTTCGGAATGGATCCGGATGGTGATCTCTTTTGCCAGTTCCTTCTGCAGGATCCTCAACTGGGGGGCTTCCCGGTGCCGCGAGATCAATGCTTCCACTTCATCCCGGGATAACAGGGTGAATTTCCTGATATAATCCTCGGCATCCGTGTCGGATACATTCAGCCAGAACTGGTAGAACTTATAGGGAGAAGTCCGCCGGGGATCCAGCCAGATATTCCCTTCCTCGGTCTTCCCGAATTTTCCCCCGTCCGATTTGGTGATCAGCGGGCAGGTAAGTGCAAAGGCCTCGCCCCCGAGCTTGCGCCGGATCAGCTCGGTGCCTGTTATGATGTTACCCCACTGGTCCGATCCGCCCATCTGAAGCTTGCAGTTCAGGTGCTCGTACAGCCAGCAGAAATCGTAGCCCTGCAACAACTGGTAGCTGAATTCGGTGAAGGAGATCCCGCTTCCCGTCTCCATCCTTTTTTTCACGGAATCCTTGGCGATCATATAATTCACCGTCAGATGCTTTCCCACATCCCGCAGGAATCCAAGCAAGCTGAATTCCTTCGTCCAGTCGTAATTATTGACCATCACCGCCGAATTCTTCCCGCAGTCGAAATCGAGGAATTTCGCCAGCTGGACCCGGATCTTTTCCTGGTTGAACCGGAGCACCTTCTCATCCAGGAGCACTCGCTCTTCCGACTTACCGGAAGGGTCGCCCACCATCCCGGTAGCGCCGCCCACGAGGGCGATCGGCTTGTGCCCGGCTTTCTGGAAATGCACCAGCATCATCAGCGAAGCCAGGTTCCCGATATGAAGGGAATCGGACGTGGGATCGTAGCCGATGTAGGCGGCCGTCATCTCACGGTTGAGCTGCTCTTCCGTTCCCGGCGTCATATCGTGGATCATTCCCCGCCAGCGTAATTCTTCGATGAAGGTCATCCTGGTATTTTTTACAAAAATAGAAAATTTATAAGAAGGCTGTAGTCACCGAAAAATGAGGTACAAACAACAAAGAAAACCCTTATTTTTGCAATATGAGAAAAGGTCTGTTTATATATATACTGATGCTGATAATATCCATGGGGTGGACTCCGGCTTATTCACAGAATGGGGTATCCTTAACGCATCCAATAGTCATTAGACCGGTATATTTTGATGTTTCTCCGTCCTTGCGGGATATGGCTGCCAACCCGCAAAAAAAAACAGACATGACCTGGAAGGATGGAATTGTAAGAAATCACGGCGCAATTCGGGAAGCCCCGGCGGATAAAACTTTCAACGCAGTGACCCAGGACCCGGTATTACAGCTGATGCCGGGAATTGCCCCAACCGACGTGCCTATTCAGAATTTTGACGGGATCAACAACCTGACCGGGGCTCTTCCCCCGGATACCGATGGAGATGTGGGACCGGACTATTATTTCCAGGTGGTCAACTGCAAATTCGCGATCTATTCAAAAACCGGCACCCTGCTGCTGGGACCCCTGGACAACAGCTCTATCTGGAGCGGGCTCCCGAACAACAGCAACGACGGCGATGCCGTTGTTCTGTATGATGAACAGGCGAACCGCTGGATCTTCACCCAGTTTTCCCTTCCGAATTATCCCAACGCTCCGTTCTATGAGATGATTGCCGTATCGCAAACGCAGGATCCTACCGGCTCCTGGTACCGCTGGGAGTATTCGTTCACGGATATGCCGGACTATCCGAAGTTCGGGATCTGGGTCGACGGCTATTATATGTCGTGTAACCGGTTTACAGCAGGCACCGGGGCCTGGGCCGGGGTAGGCGCGGCTGCCTTTGACCGTACCGCCATGATTGCCGGCAACGCTTCTCCCCAGATGCTATGGTTCACGCTTGGTTCCGGCAATGAAGCTTACGGCATGCTGCCGTCGGATTGTGACGGGCAATTTCCCGCTTCGGGAACGCCCGATTATTTTTCCTACATTTATGACGGACCCGATCATCTCGGTGTCTATGAATTCCATTCCGACTGGACCACCCCGGCAAATTCGACCTTCGGCAACTACCTGTCATTGAGCGTCAGTGCATTCTCTTCTACTTTCAATGTTGGAATCCAGCAACCAGGTACCACAGTCAGGCTTGATCCGATCCCGGACAAGCTGATGTTCCGCCAGCAATACCGGAAATTCAGCGATCATAATTCGATGGTTTTATGTCATACGGTTAATGTCGGGTCCGCCGGTACTCCCCAGGCGGCTGTCCGGTGGTATGAGCTTCGAAAAACATCAGGAGCCTGGAGCATCTACCAGCAGGGGACTTATAGCCCCGATGCCACCAACCGGTGGATGGGAAGCATAGCGCAGGATGTGAACGGCAATATTGCACTGGGGTATTCGGCCTCCAGCAGTTCGGTGTATCCTTCCGTATGGTATACCGGCCGCCTGAACGGAGATGCCCTGAATACGATGACTCTCGCCGAATCAACGATCATAAGCGGCACCGGTTCCCAAACCTATTATGATGCTTCACGGCCCAAAAGCAGGTGGGGGGATTACAGCGGAATGATGACCGACCCTTCGGTCCCGAATACCTTCTGGTATACCCAGGAATATTACCAGACCACCTCTACTGCCAGTTGGAGAACCCGGATCGCTGAATTCCAGCTGGGAACTGTGCCGTTTACTGCAAATTTTATTGCGGATCATACGACTCCCCTCCTGAATTCGACGGTTAATCTCACCGATCTTACGGTGGGAGCGCCTACCGGCTGGACCTGGAGCTTTTCCCCGTCATCCATCACCTATGTATCCGGGACCAACGCCAACTCCCAGAATCCACAGGTACAGTTCACCGTTGGTGGACCGTATTCTGTAACATTGACCGCGACCAAACCCGGTAATTCCAGTACGCTGACCAAAACCAATTATATCTATGCAGGTACGCCGGGGCTCTGGACGGGCATTACATCGACCGACTGGAATACTCCATCCAACTGGAGCAATTATATCCTTCCTTCCTATACTACCGATGTGACCATACCTACCTCCGCCCCGAACTGGCCCATCTATTCAAGCGGACTTACCCTCGGAAACCAGATTAAAAATCTTTCCCTGAATGGGAATGCTCAGCTTACGGTGAACGGGAGCATGGTTATTTATGGGGGATATTCCCTTAACATGACCGGGGCTGGATTCCTGAATGTACTGGGAGACTGGACTAATTATGGAAATTTTTCTTCCGGCACCGGCACTGTTGAATTCTCCGGCGGGAACACTTCAAAGATCACCGGTGGATCGATGCCTCCCTTTCTCACAGGTTATCAACGGACAACGTTTGCAGTCGGAATGACCCCATTGAGCGGAGGAACAAGCGGGCCCACGGGAGATGAAGGGGAACAGGTACTTCCGATAGGATTCAATTTTGTATACCTGGGAGTTACCTATACCCAGGTCAGAGCATCCACAGATGGCTGGATTTCCCTGAATCAATCGACCTCCTCCGCCGGTTATTATAATCCTTATTTATTTACGGCGGCAGCTCCCAATACCACTCTCGCTCCCTGGTGGGATGACCTTAATGCGACCGGCGGTCATGTGTATTACAAAACGGACGGAACTGCGCCCAACCGGGTGTTCACCGTGGAATGGAACAATGTTCTCGCTTATTATACGGGAGAAACCAGCCGGTTGAACTTCCAGGTTAAGATTTATGAAACCACGAACCAGATAGAATTCTGTTACGGTACAGTTACCGCCGGAACGCACAACGCCGCAGAATCCGCCTCCATAGGAATAGAAGACGCAACCGGGGGGCCCGGTTATTTCATCGAAGCAACCACCGGTTCGAACACGGTCGGGATCACGAATCTTACCAGCACTGCCAACTGGCCAACGGTCAACTACCGGTTTAGTCCGACATCGCTCGGTACGGAAACTTTCTACAATCTGCTTTTCAACAAGCCGGGGACCATCTTCACCATTCAAAGGAACCTTCAGGTCAACGGGACATTTCATATCAATCCCTGAGAATATATAAATTTATTTTTCAGGGAGCGGTCGACCGCTTTTTATTAATTCTTATATTTGTTTGGATGAACTGTTTGTCTATTACAACTTCACATTTTATGTCAAAATTTTACTTGGCAGCGCTTGCCGGGTTGCTGATCCTGGGGGGCTGCAAAAAGGATGACGAAAATTATGAAAGTTCCCGCGGTAAAATGGGGGAATGGAGCGTTTACATCACCGATTCCACCGCGATCCCGGTCGGACCCTGGGATCTGATCCTGTACCAGGATGGCGACAGCATTTCGGGACAGCTCTGCTCCGAAAACCTCATCGGAACCATGATCAATGATTCGATCCAGTTCAGGGTGGGAGATGTAATGGACGAACATGCCGTCATCTATCATGGTTTTTACCATAACAATTCATTCACCGGGTATTATTCTTTTGTCAATGGAGGAGGCGGTGCCTGGGAAGCCTCGAGCGGCTATCTGCATTACAATAACAATACTTACTATGTCTGGGGAGGGATGGTCCCCGACACTTTCCCCGATGAACTGGGTACTCATCCCGAGCGATACGGGTTCCACCTGCTGGGTTACGCACACCTGACCCATACCTTTTACGGAGACTTTCCATACTATATCATTTTAACCTATCCGAGCAATACGGCGAATGTGGATGCTGTGGGATGTGACGGCGGAGTCTTCTTTGAGACCAGCTTCAGCGGGCATGCCTATAACAAGGCGAACATCGGCACCGGGCCCGACGGCAAATATGCCACCCTGGGCAAAGCAGCCCTCGCCGGTGAATCAGGTCCGGGCGGATTTGTGGGCATCGACGCCAGCCTGCCCGTTCACTCCTCCCTTACGGTGTATATCGACGAATAAGACCCTTTCCGGAAGAAACCAGGAAAAATACCAGGGACAGTATAAAAAACAAGGCAATGGCCAGCACGGAATTTCTCATCGTGCCGGTGATCGCTTCAATAATTCCGAAGGTAAAAAGTCCCGCCACGGTCGCCACTTTTTCCATGACATCATAGAAGCTGAAAAACGAAGTGTGATCGGTCGTTTCCGGAAGCATTTTGGAATAAGTGGATCGGGCCAGCGACTGGGATCCCCCCATGACCAACCCGATGAAAAATGCCGCCGTCATATACCCGGCCGCATCCGTGATGTAATAAGCTCCGAGGCAGGTGAACACCCATATAATGATGGAGAGGATCAGTGCCCGGAGATTCCCGAATTTTCCGGATAGCCATGCAAAAAGCCAGGCGCCGAACATTCCTACCAGCTGGATCCCTAGAAGCGTGGGGATCAGGACCCCCGCCTTCAGGTGAAGCTGTTTCTCTCCATAGCTGGTCGCCATGAACATGATGGTGATCAATCCCATGATCATAAAGAAAAACCCCACCAGGTAAAAACTCAAGGTAAAGGATTTGCGGACCTGACGGAAAACGGTCTTTAATTCAGCATATCCGTTCAACAGCACATTGGCCCG
>DATJQF010000088.1:0-18231 GCA_035505995.1 Bacteroidales bacterium | reverse complement strand
GGATACCGGTGGTGTACTATACGCTGTTCCACTGAGGCCGAATGTGAAATGCAAAACCCGAAACCCGAATCTCCCCGCCCCGGCGAACTTTTCCGTTATCTTTGCGTCTTCCTGCATATGATTACCACTCACCGCTTCTCACCGGTCATATTAGTCCTTCTTTCCCTGTTATTTTCTTGCAAATCCAAGAACGAGAACCCGCCGCCCGTCCAGGAGATCTGGACCCCGGCCCCGCTGACCACTTTCCAGTGGCAGCTCGACGGGAATATCGATACCACCGTGAATGCACAGGTTTACGACCTGGATGCCTTTGAGACCAGTAAGGAACTCGTGGCAGCGTTGCATAAAAAGTATATCCGGGTGATCGCCTATATGTCGGCCGGAACATACGAGGACTGGCGTCCCGATACGGCCCTGTTCCCCAAAAGCGTGCTGGGAGATACGGTGCAAGGCTGGCCGGGGGAAAAATGGCTCGACATCCGGCAGGTGAGCCTGTTGGCCCCGGTGATGCGGGAACGGCTGGATATGATCAGGGAGAAGGGATTCGACGGCGTAGAGCCGGACAACATCGACGGGTATGAGAACACTACCGGGTTCACCCTTTCCAAGCAGGACGAGCTGATCTATATCAAATGGCTGGCGGATGAGGCTCACAGCCGCGGACTTTCGATCGGACAGAAGAACGCCCCCGCTCTGGCCGAGGAACTATGGAACATCTGCAACTGGGCACTGGTGGAGGATTGCTACGAGTGGGGCTGGTGCGACCTCATGACACCGTACATCGAGTACAGCAAGGCCGTCTTCGCCGTGGAATACACCGATGCCGGCATCGATTTCTCCGCCTTCTGCTCCTGGTGCACGGAGAATCAGTATACAGGGATACAGAAGAACCGTAACCTGGATGCCTGGCGGGTAACGTGCGGGAAGTAGTTTCGGGTTACTGGTATCAATAAGTTCCGCAAAGATCAAACAACCTTTCAATGGCTTGCCGGTCTCCGGAGAACTCGCAAAAGGCCTCTCTCCGGTCCGAGAAATATTTCCCGGTCACATTTTTCACCGTCTGGGACGTGGCCAGGAAAACCGGCGTGGCAGCTCCCTGGTCAGGCGTTTCATGACCGCCGAAACCAAGGTCGTTGGATACCTTTGAGTTCACATCGCCGGGATGACACGAATTCACGGTGATCCCAAAAGGTTTCAGTCTTTCTGCAAAGGCAACGGTTAGCATCCGGTCGGCCTGTTTCGACTGCTGGTAAGCCGTGTCGTTGTTGTACCGCTTCTTTTTGAATTCAGGGTCATCCAGGTCCATCCCGCCGGCATAGTAGCTGGCTACATTGACGATCCGGGCGCCCGGAGCCAGCTTGAGTGATTCCAGGAACGACAGGATCATCCAGTAGTATCCCAGGACATTTGTGGCAAACTGGGCCTCGATACCTTCGGGAGTTTCCGTCCTTTTCCGGGGTGACCACGCTGCATTATTGATCAGCACATCCAGCGGCCCTTTCCACCGGGATGCGAAAGATTGGATGCTGATTTTCCGGGAAAGATCAACCTGCTCAAAAAATACCTGCTCATTCCCCGTCACACGGATAATTTCTTCCGCACAACTCCTGCCTCTTCCCTCGTCCCTCCCAACTAACGTAGTCCGGTATCCTTCTTCCGCCATCCTGCGCGATATCGCTTTCCCGATCGCACCATAGGCTCCGGTTATAATAGCAGTTTTGGCCTGGTTGGATTTCATAATAGTTCCTTATCCTGTAAAATTACATTAAAGTAACTGGAATGGGTGAACCAGGTGACCCATGATTAATGGCCGGGTCCAGCAACCTGCGGCCATTAGCCGGCTCTACATATGCTTGATGCTTCCCGACCCCGAAATGTGCGAATTGATGATCGGATTCCCGTTGTACAGGATCGAGCCGCTGCCGGAAATGGTGCCTTCAAGGTACTTGAGGACATTCACCCGGATATCCCCGCTGCCGGAGATGGTGGCATAGGTGGAGTCGGCAATGACGTTCGTCAGGTCGATATTGCCGCTTCCGCTGATGTCGAGATGCTCATAATTCGCCACCCCGGAATTCGCCCAGACGCTTCCCGAACCGCTGATGCTGACCTGGAGATCATTTGCCGTCAGCGCTTGTGCGCTGGTGCTGCCCGAACCGCTGATCTGGAGCCGGATCACGGGCTCTTCGATGGGATTGTGCAGCGAGAAACTCCCGGAGCCGGAAATGTTGAACAGCGTGGTGTGCGGGGCGGTAATATTGATGGTGATCGCATCATGTTTCCCGATGATCTTATGGGCCTGGTATTTTATGACCAGTTTACCGTCGTCGGTATTGGTCTCGATCACATCGGCAATGTTTTGCTGGGCAAGGATCTCCAGCGTATAGACCGAATCGGGGGTGTAATTGACCGTGCCGTCGATATCCAGGGAAATGCCGGTGTACCCGGTCACCGTTCTTTTTGTGGAAACGACATCTCCTTTACCCTTGATCTTGCTGCAGGAGGCAACAGTCAGCAGCAGTGCTGCTGATAACAGAAGGTTGATACAGTTTTTCATAGTTAATTTTTAGTGAATTTTCCGGTACAGATTGAATGAGATGATTTCACCTTTATGAAATAGATCCCTCGCGGGTAATCAGCAACATCCAGGCAGATTTTCCGGTCATGGGTCTGCTCTTCGGATATTTTGACTCCGCACAGGGAATAGATCTCAATGGTTTTTGAACCGTCATCCAATCCGGTCAGATCCACCGTGATAAGGTTTGTTGCCGGATTTGGGTAGAGGATAAATCTCCCGGACGGTACCTCAGGGACCGCATCATACACCGAATCATATTTCATCACAGTCACTTTATTGGTATCCGCCAGATCGGAATAACTGATCCAGGGTTGCCCCGAATTGCTGAAAGCCAAACTGGTGAACGCCACGCCGCCCGGTGAAAAAGCAGGTCCGCCTTCATACACCCAGGCAGTACCGCTATATTTCATCACGCTGGCCGCCATATTATGCGGTTCGTCCGCATACGCAACGTAGGGCACCCCGTCCGGGCTTATAGCCAGACTGGTCCAGTCCGATGCCCCCTCGGAAAACCCCGGCTGGCCTACGTATACCCACGAGGTCCCGTCAAATTTCATGACTGTTGCTTTCCCCGAGTATGGCCCATCGGCATATGCTACGTACGGGTTTTGATCGGTGTGATTGAAGGCGAGACAGATGTAGTTGACAATTCCGGCTGAAAATCCCGGATTTCCAATGGGAACCCACTGGGATCCGTTAAAGCGCATGACCGTGGCCATGTTGTTGGGCCCGTTATATTCTGCAAACGCGACGCATGGCTGGGCTTCAGCATCGAAGGCGAGGCTGGTGTAAGCAGCCATCCCGCTTGAGAAACCCGCAGCTCCCAGCGGTATCCAGTCGGTACCGGTAAACTTCATGACGGTGGCTTTATCGTCGTTCGCATCATCCTGGAAGGCCACATATGGAAGATGATCCACCGGGCTGAAAGCAAGGCTCGTGTAATTCACCCAGCCTGCGGAAAAACCCGGGCTGCCCACACTTACCCAGTTGATCCCGTCAAACTTCATGACGGTCGCCTTGTCGCCATTGACGATATCTTTAAAAGCCACATAAGGATCTCCTTCCGGGCTGAAAGCAAGGCTGATCCATTCGGCACCCCCGAGCGAGATATGACTGGGTAATCCTATCTGCACCCAATTCGTGCCGTCAAATTTTTTCAGGATCGCGCCGAAATTTACATCATAGTAAGCAACATAGGGTTGGCCGGAAGGACTGAACGCAAGACTGGTGTAACCGGTCTGTCCGTAAGATATCCCCTCCTGACCGACATCCATCCAGATCTCATCAACGGGAGATGATTTGTACCCGGACTGCTGGGCAGGAACGATCATGGGCAGCAGGAACAGCAAGGTGTAGAAGAACTTTCTCATCGGTACCAGGATCAGAAAATGATATAGAATATATTTCTGATGCTAATATATTAAAAATAACCAAACCTCTGAGGGAATTTTTACCCTGCGCAGGGAAAGATCCATGACCGGCACGTGGCCACCATTGTCCGGAGACAAATTTGGAAAGATAAGCGGTATGTGCCAAAGATGAAGTGCGAAGTATCACGTTTCATACTTCACATTTCGCACTTGCCTCTGTAGCGTGGGGGGGAATTGAACCCCCGACCTCCGGGTTATGAATCCGACGCTCTAACCGACTGAGCTACCACGCCAAATCGCGGCAAAATTAAAATATTCCGCCGGGATGGAGAAATTTTTCATTTACCCGATCCAGATTGTTTTGATATTCACAAATTCCCGGATCCCGTAAAAGGAAAGCTCCCGGCCATAGCCTGATTTCTTGATCCCGCCGAAGGGCAGGCGGGGGTCCGACTTCACAAGGCCGTTCACGAACATCGCCCCGGTACGGATCTTCCGTGCGACGGCTTCCCCGCGTTGCAGGTCTTCTGTCCAGACGCTCCCGCCCAGTCCGAATTCGGAATCGTTGGCGACTTCAATGGCTTCGGCTTCATCTATTACCGGGATGATGGCCACCACGGGTCCGAAAGTCTCCTGCCGGTACACCGGCATTCCTTTCTTCACATCGGCCAGGATGGTCGGCTCGTAGTAGCAGCCCGGCCTTTCCATACGTTTGCCTCCTGTGATCAGGCGGGCACCCATCGACACGGACTCCTTCACCTGCCGGTCAAGATCCTCCGCCAGGTCCGGCCGTGCAAGGGGCCCTACATCCGTTGCGGGATCCAGCGGGTCGCCGACTTTCAGCCGGCTGAATGCCTCCTTTATCTTCGATTCAAACTCCTCAATTCGGCTGCTGGTAATGATGAACCGCTTGGCGGCGATACAGCTTTGTCCCTGGTTGATCATCCTGGCCGTGACCGCGGTTTTAATGGTTTTATTCATATCGGCATCTTCCAGGATGATGAAAGCGTCGGAACCTCCCAGCTCCAGCACGGTCTTTTTGATCAGCTTCCCGGCCAGCGATGCCACCCGGCTGCCGGCTTCTTCGCTGCCTGTCAGCGTTACGGCCATGATCCGCGGGTCCCGGATCACGGTTTCGACCTGCCCGGAAGGGATCATCAGGGTCCGGAATACATGTTCCGGGAACCCGGCCTTGCGGAACAGCTCCTCGATCGCGAGTGCGCATCCGGGCACGTTGGAGGCATGTTTCAGCACGGCGGCATTGCCGGCCATCAGGGCAGTGGTGGCGAACCGGAACACCTGCCAGAACGGGAAATTCCAGGGCATCACCGCCAAAACCACGCCCAGGGGCTCAAACGTGACCAGGCTCCGGGAAGCATCCGTCGGCAGGATCTCATCCTTCAGCAGTTCCTTTGCATGATCCGCGTAAAAATCGCAGGCATGGGCGCACTTTTCCGTTTCTGCCAGGGATTCGCGGATGATCTTTCCCATCTCGGCGGTCATCAGTCGGGCATAATGATCCTTGTCTGCCCGCAGGAGCCCGGCGAGGTTTCTGAACAGCTGGGACCGGTATTCGAAGGTGGTTTCTTTCCACCCGGTCCATGCGGAATGAACCTTGCCGGTAATACCCGCAACTTCTTCCGGAGTATGCTCGCGATATTCCGTAAGGATCTTGTTCGTGGCAGGATCAATGCTTTTCATGGTATCTTCTTTTACCACAGATTATCGCAGATTCTCACGAAATATGCACGGATCTGAATCTGCAATCTGAATTCGTGAATCGAAAATCAGTTAATCGTTTTCCCCTTCAGGTATTTCCCGGTATACGACTCCTTCGATTTCGCCAGCCCTTCCGGCGTTCCTTCGAAGACAATATATCCGCCTTCCTCGCCGCCTTCCTTCCCCAGGTCGATCACCCAGTCGGCCGACTTGATCACTTCGGGGTTGTGCTCTATAACGACAATGGTATGCCCGTTATTGATCAGGGATTCGAACGAATGAAGCAGCTTGCTGATGTCGTGGAAGTGCAGGCCGGTCGTGGGTTCGTCGAAGATGAACAGGGTAGGCTTCTCGTTCGTGCCCTTGGAAAGGAAGAATGCCAGCTTGATGCGTTGGGCTTCCCCGCCGCTCAGGGTGCTCGAGGACTGCCCCATGCGCAGGTAGCCGAGCCCCACATCCTGCAGCGGCCTGAGCCTTGCCAGGATCTTTTTTTCCGCCGCCGAAGGCTTGTTCCCGTCGGTGAAGAACTCCATGGCCTCGTCAATGGTCATTTCCAGGATATCCACGATGCTTTTCCCGCGGAATTTCACATCGAGCACCTCGTCACGGAATCGTTTTCCCTTGCAGGTTTCGCAGGTCAGGTACAGGTCGGCCATGAACTGCATCTCGATCTTTACCACGCCTTCTCCCTCGCATTCCTCGCAGCGCCCGCCTTCGATATTGAAGGAGAAATACCCGGGCTTGTACCCCCGGACTTTCGACAGTTGCTGATCGGCATAAAGACTCCGGATCTCGTCCCAGGCCTTGATGTAAGTAGCCGGGTTCGACCGCGAGGATCGCCCGATCGGGTTCTGATCCACCAGCTCCACCGAACCGATCCGGCTCAGGTCGCCGTCGAGCCCGTCGAACCTGCCGGTGCGCTCGGCATACCCGTCGAACATCTTTTTCAGGGCAGGGAAGAGGATGCGTTTCACCAGGGAAGTCTTTCCCGATCCGCTGACCCCTGAGATCACGGTAAAAACGTTGAGGGGGATGCGGACATCTATGTCTTTCAGGTTATTTTCCCGGGCTCCTTTCAGTTCAAGGTAGTCTTTCCATTTCCTTCTCCGCTCCGGCAGTGCGATGCTCAGCTTCTTGCCGAGATATTTTCCGGTGATGCTGGTCTGGCTGGCCAGAAGCTCTTCCACGCTGCCCTGGAAGATGATCTCCCCGCCATGCTGTCCGGCATAGGGGCCGATGTCGATGACCTCGTCGGCCGCCCGGATGATCTCCTCATCGTGTTCCACGATGATCACGGTGTTGCCCAGGTCCCGGAGCCGCAGCAGCACCCCGATCAGCTTCCGGGTATCCCGCGGATGAAGCCCGATGCTGGGCTCGTCGAGGATATACATCGATCCGACCAGGTTGCTTCCCAGGGCGGTGGCCAGGTTGATCCGCTGGGATTCGCCGCCCGAAAGGGTGGAAGAAAGCCGGTTCAGCGTCAGGTAACCCAATCCCACTTCATTCAGCACGTTCAGCCGGTTGTGGATCTCGGTCAGGATCCGCGTGGCTACGCATTTTTCATATTCGGTCAGCGACAGGGATTTGAAGAAACCCGCCAGGCCGGCAACCGGCGTCAGGACCAGCTCGCTGATCGATTTCCCGCCTACCTTCACATATCCTGCATCCTTCCTCAGCCGGGTTCCCCTGCATTCCGGGCAAAGGGTTTTCCCGCGGTACCGCGACATCATCACCCGGTACTGCACCTTATAATTCTGGGTTTCCACCCAATCGAAGAATTCGTTCAGTCCATGGAAGTACTTGTTGCCGGTCCATAGGAGCTCCCGTTGAGCCGGGGTAAGGTCCCGCACCGGCTTATGGATGGGGAATCCGAATTTCTGGGCGCTTAACACCAGCTCGTTCTTCCATTCGCTCATCTTTTCCCCCCGCCAGCAGGCGATCGCATCCTCGTACACGGACAGGTTCTTGTTCGGGATCACCAGATCCTCATCGATCCCGATCACCGTACCGAAGCCTTCGCAGGTCTTGCAGGCTCCGTAGGGATTATTGAAGGTGAAAAGATTCACCGAAGGCTCTTCGAAGGTGATCCCGTCCGCTTCAAACCGGTTCGAGAAGGATTTCCGCTTTTTTTCAGGATCCCCGAATTCCACCATGCAATCCCCGTGGCTTTCGTAAAAGGCCGTCTGCACCGAATCGGCCATCCGGGCGGGCAGGTCGCTATCGGCCGGCTGGATCGTGAAGCGGTCGACCAGGAGGTAGATCTCCTGCTCCCGGCACTTGGTTTCGGGGTCGATCTCGTCGATGCGGAAGATCTCGTCGTTTACCATGATCCTCGTAAATCCCTGCTGAAGCAGCACCTTGCATTTGGCTTTCAGATCGCCGTTGCGGTCGGCCAGCGGGATAGGGGAGAACACACTGACCTTGGTATCCTTTTCCAGGGAGCTAAGCCAGTCCACCACATCGGTCACGGTTTCGCGCTTCACCGGGAGTCCGGAGACCGGGGAAAAGGTTTTCCCGATCCGTGCAAAAAGCAGTTTGAGGTACTCGTAGATCTCGGTGGAAGTCCCAACGGTGGACCTTGGATTCAGGGTATTGACGCGCTGCTCGATGGCAATAGCCGGTGCGATCCCCCTGATATAATCCACCTCCGGCTTGCTCATCCGGCCCAGGAACTGCCGCGCATAGGCGCTCAGGCTCTCGACATACCGGCGCTGCCCGTCGGCATACAACGTATCGAAGGCCAGTGAGGATTTCCCCGAACCTGAGAGTCCGGTGATCACTATAAGCTTATTCCTGGGGATGGCAAGGCTGATGTTCTTCAGGTTATTAACCCTTGCCCCTTTTATGATGATGAAATCCTTAGGATCCAGTGAATCAACATTATACTTCATTTATTGGTATCGTTCCCTCCCAAAATTTGTCAAAATTAGGAAGAAAACTTGCATTTTTATTTTTTTTGCTTATTTTTGCGATACAAACCATCCGTACGGAGCCCTGTTCCGTACCTAAAACATAGGAGACCGGCTATAGAATAAGTATCTACCCTTTTCATTAAAAAAGGAGGCCAGATGAAAGCCTATTCAGTTTCCGACCAGGAACTGATTGGTAGATATTTAACCGGTAGCCAATCCAGCCTGGAAAAATTAATCCGCCGTCATAAAAGCCGTGTGTTCGCTTATATCCTGATGGTGGTGAAGGACAAGGAGCTAGCAGAGGATCTTTTCCAGGACACCTTCATCAAGGTGATCAACACAATCCGGACCGGCGCTTACAAGGAAGAAGGCAAATTCATCCAGTGGGTGATGCGGATCGCGCATAACCTGATCATCGACTATTTCCGCAAGGCCAAGCGCATCCCGGTCATTGAGAACAAAGATGAATACGACATCTTTGAGAAAGTGCGGATCCCCGTGGAATCGGTCGAGGAACGGCTCATTACCGAACAGATTCACAAGGATGTGAAGAAGCTGATCGAATATCTGCCGAAGGAGCAGAAGGAGGTGCTGATCATGCGCCATTACGGTGAAATGAGCTTCAAGGACATTGCGGAAGTGACCAATGTCAGCATCAATACGGCCCTGGGCAGGATGCGGTATGCCCTGATCAACCTTCGGAAGCTGGTAAATGAAAAGGAGATCATCCTTTCCGTTTAACCGGGATTTACCCCTCCCGGACCGGTTTAAAACTTTTTTTCCCTTTTCGTAAAATAATCCCTCATTTTCCCCCGTTGGTTATTTAAATGGATTTAAAACCAACGATTTGCCTATGAGGAAATCAATTACTCTATGTTCTTCGACATCACCGGGTTCTTCGCATCGGCACGGCATCAGCCGCCGGAAGAAAAAAACCCCGAAACATGGTGTCTCCCCCAGCGAAAGAGTGATCAGGAATATACTCAACTATTCGAGGGCTTTGGTGGTCTATAAGATCACGCCGGGAGATCCCATCTGTGTGCTGATGAACTGAATAAAAAAACCCGCCGGCGGCGGGTTTTTTTATGGTTACACTCTTTCTTCGCGGATACGGGCTTTCTTGCCGCGGAGGCCTCGCAGGTAAAAGATACGGGCGCGGCGTACCACCCCTTTTTTGTTCACCTCGATCTTTTCGATGAAGGGCGACGACAGCGGGAAGATCCTCTCCACTCCCACGTTTCCGGAGATCTTGCGGATGGTGAAGGTTTGATTCACGCCTTTTCCCGCGCGCTGCAGCACCACTCCCTGGAAGTTCTGGATACGCTCCTTGTTCCCTTCCTTGATCTTGTATTGAACGGTGATGGTGTCGCCGGCCTTGAATACGGGGAATTCCTTTTTGGCGATATAATTGTCTTCCACGAATTTTAACGTCTCACTGCGGTTCATTTCTTTCGGTTTTTGATGGGGTCCTTCAAAACGGAGCGCAAAGATAGGAATTTTTTCAAAATCAAAACAGGGAAGGGCATTTTTTCCTGGCCGGGAGGGATTATTCGCCTAAAATCTCCGGTCTGCGCCTGCGGGTGCGTTCCAGTGCCTGCTCATAGCGCCAGTGGACGATCTCCTTCTCATTGCCGGAGAGGAGCACATCGGGGACCCTCCAGCCGCGGAATTCGGCCGGCCGGGTATAAACGGGGGGAGAGAGCAGGTTATCCTGGAACGAATCCGAGAGCGCGGAGGTCTCGTCGTTCAATACGCCCGGGATCAGGCGGACCATGACATCGGTAAGCACCAGGGCCGCCAGTTCGCCGCCCGAAAGCACATAATCGCCGATGGAGATCTCCCGCGTGATGAAATGCTCCCGGATGCGTTCGTCGATGCCCTTGTAGTGGCCGCACAGCAGCATCAGGTTCCCCAGCGTGGAAAGGTGGTTGGCGAGGCCCTGCGTCAGCTTTTCCCCGTCGGGGCTGAGATAGATGATCTCATCGTACGCGGTTTTTTCTTTCAGCGATTCGATGCACCGGGCCACCGGCTCGATCATCATGACCATGCCCGCCCCGCCGCCGAACGGATAATCGTCCACCGTTTTGTGCTTCGTGATGGAATAATCCCGGATATTATGGATCCGTATCTGAACAATCCCCTTTTCCATGGATCTGCGGAGGATGGATTGATGCAGGGGTCCTTCGAACATATCCGGAAAAAGCGTCAGGATATCGATCTGCATGGGTCAGAATTTAACCTGGTTCAACATCTCCAGTTCAGAAACCAGCTGCTTGCGGAAGCCTTCGGCCCCCGGTTCCTCCCGAAGGAGGCCCAACCGGTCATGAAAAAGCAGGGTTACCGGGTTTGCGGGGAATTCCGCTACCGGATCAGGGACAAAAAATTCCACGACGGCATCTATCGAAGTACCGCCTTCCTTACGGATATGGCAAACCGCTTTCAGGCAGTGCTCGCCGTCGACTGCACTGACCGCGTAAACCCCGTCGGGAGGGATCAGCTTGCTTTCTTCTTCGATCAACACCCGGTAACCCGAGATGCCGGTCCCGGCCAGCGGTTTCCGGGAAAGTACCGGTTCGCCCAGGATGAGGTAATGATGATCCAGGTACCGGTTTGCCTTCCGGATATCGCCGGCTTCCAGCGCCTCCCGGATGCGGGTTCCGCTCACCGACTCGTGCTGTATCTCCTGCTCGGGGATCTCTTCCACGTCGAACCCAAATTCCATCCCCATGGCTTTCAGTTTCTCAAAGTCTCCTTCCCGGTTATGGCCGAAATGATGATTATACCCGATCACGATCTTCCGGGCGTGAAGCTTCTTCAGGAGGATCTCCCGGATGAAATCGGTGGAGGAGATCATCGAGAATTCGCGGGTGAACCGCACCACAATCAGATGATCCAGGCCGGCTTTCTCCAGGAGCCGGATCTTCTCGCGGAGGGAGTGGATCAGGTAAAGGTCTTTCCCGTAGGTATCCGGGTAAAGGACTTTCCGCGGATGCGGTTCGAATGTGATCACAACAGTTTCTCCGCCGGTTTCCAGGGCCAGCTTTTTCAGCCGCTGGAGAATGGCTTTATGGCCGATATGAACGCCGTCGAATGTTCCTGTCGTAACCACCGCGTTCCGGATCAGTCCACACTGGTCAAAATCGGTATAGAGCTTCACTTCCCGGCGGGTTATTTGAACCTTTCGTTATTTTTCTTGGCGAAAAAGGCGACTTTTTCGAGGGAAGTGATCATATCATATTCCTCCAGGTACACGGAGGCGGGGACATTCAGCGATTTGGGGGAATAATTCAGGATCCCCTTGATGCCGCTTTTCACCAGCACCTCCGCCACGGCAGGCGCCTGTTCGGAGGGCACGGTGATGATCCCGATGGAGATATCGTCCCCCTTCAGGATCTCCTGGATCCGGTCGATATGATAACAGGGGACCCCGTCGTATACGCGGTTGATCTTGTCGGGGTTTGTATCGAATGCCGCAACGATGGTCAGTTTGGTCCGCTTGCCCTTGAAATAGGATATGAAGGCCTTCCCCAGGTTACCGACCCCTACAACCGCAACCCGCTGCCCTTTGTCGGTATCGATGATCTTCCCGATCATCTCGATCAGCTCCTTGATGTCGTAGCCTTTCCTTAAATTCCCCGAGTACCCGATCAGCATCAGGTCGCGACGTACCTGCACCGGGGTGATATGAAGCATTTGTGCGATCTCATGGGAGAAGACATGGGTCTTGTCCTTGGAGAGGGTCAATAACAAAGCGCGCCGGTACTGGCTCAGCCGCTCCACCGTCTTGTGCGGCAAATGCTTGATGAACATGGTCTCAGTGTTGTATTTTAGGATATTGATCACAGGGTCCCGGTTTTAGCTTGATCGATGTTACAAGTAAGGGTTGGATAAAAGGTAAATTTATAAAATTCTGAAGGAACAGGCAATAAAAATAGCTCCTGTTTCCCGTGAATTTCTTCTTTAAAGGTATAAAAAGATCAGGAGAAATATTGAATTATTATTTGCCCCCGTGGATCAGGAGATCAGGCGGAATCCGTTGCCGTGGATGTTGACGATCTCCACCGAGGGATCGGGGCGGAGGTGCTTGCGCAGACGGGCAATATAGACATCCATGCTGCGGGAGGTAAAGTAATTGTCGTCGCCCCAGATGCGGAAGAGCGCCTCCCGTCGCGGGAGGATCCCGTCTTTCGCGGTACAGAGCATTTTCAGCAGGTCCGCTTCTTTCGGGGAAAGGGTGGCTTCCGTTTCAGGCGACTTCAGGATCCGGAGCCGGTGCCGGAACAGGAAGGAGCCCACGGGGATCTCCTCCGGGATGCCTTCCCCCGGGTCCCCGTTTTCCTGGTTCCTTTTCAGAATGGCCGCGATCTTGCACAGCAGCACTTCCGAATCGAAGGGCTTGGTGAGGTAATCATCCGCCCCTGTCCGGAACCCTTCCAGGATATCCTGCTTCAGTGTTTTGGCTGTCAGAAAGATCAGCGGAACTTTACTGCCCGATGTGCGGATCTCCCGGGCCAGGGTGAAGCCGTCCATCTCGGGCATCATCACATCGAGGATGCAAAGGTCGAATTTCGAGCCGTAAAAGGCCGAAAGCCCCTGTTTGCCGTCCTTCTTGAGTGTCACCCGGTAATCGGCGAGTTCCAGGTATGATTTAAGGATCGATCCGAAATTCGGATCGTCTTCCACCAGTAGTATGTTGTAATCCCGGTCCATCATTGAATTCTCAAACTGCCCGTGGAATACAGGGGCAGGGTGACCTCGAACGAGCTGCCCTGTCCGGGCCGGCTTTCCACGCTGATCGTTCCCCCGTGCGCCATCAGGATCGCCTTGGCATAACTTAAACCCAGTCCGAACCCTTTCACATTGTGAATATTTCCATGGGTCACCCGGTAGAACTTATCGAAGATCCGCTGCTGCACTTCCGGGGTCATCCCGATGCCGTGATCGCGGAAAATAATGCGGATCGTATCCGGGGCATTGTAAGTTTCCACGGAGATCTCCGGTTTATCTCCCGAATATTTGATCGCGTTGTCGAAGAGCGCCAGGAATACGTTGGCAAGATGCGATTCGTCGGCTTTCACTTCCGACCGGGTGGCGAAAAATTTCGTGACCAGGGTCCCTTCGCGCTGCTCCGCCTGGATGCGGATGTTCCCTGCGAGACGGGAGAGCAGTTCGTGCACGTCGGTGGCCTTCTTATGAAGGCTGAAATCCCGGCTGTCGAGCAACGCCATCTGGAGCACCTGCTCCACCCGGGCGTTCATCCGGCTGTTCTCTTCCTTGATGATGCGGGTGTAATTCCTCACGCTGTCGGGGTTCCCGATCACTTTGGGGTTGCCGATCGAATCGGCGGCAATCGAGATCGTGGCGATCGGGGTCTTGAATTCGTGCGTCATGTTATTGATGAAGTCGGTCTTGATATCCGAGATCCTTTTCTGACGGATCATGAAATAAATGCTCAGGCCCGAGGTGAGAAGGATAAAGAGGATAAAGAGCGACGACCCGGCCATCATCCAGGAAACGGATCTCAGCACCTGCGATTTTTCATCCGGGAAGTACACCAGCAGCTGCTCCGGCTTTCTGACCAGGTCGTTCGGAAAGAGGGAAACCCGGTGGCCGGTACTCATCCATTCCGGCCTGAATCCCCCGGTACGGATCGGGATGGGAACGGAATCGTTGCCTGGCGAGATGACGGCAAATTCGAAGGGAATCCGGATATCACGGTCGGTCAGGGATTCCTTCAGCGCGGTCCCGAGGAATTGCTGATCGATGCGCTTCTTCACGGCTTTGGGCTGGGTTTCCAGGTCAATGGCGATCTTGCGGATGATCTCCTGGACCTTCCGGGTCTTTTTGTTGAGCTTATCGAGCTGGTCCCGTATGCCCGACCCATCCGGTCCCGGAGGGAACAGGGAAGGGTCCGCGATATTTACGATCGTGCGGGGACCGGTCCCCGGCTGCGGGTTCATAAAAGCAAACGGCTGCCGGTCATCCTGGCTGCCGATGACGATCCGGTATTCAAAATCCCCGTATTCCGAAGGAAGGGTGTAGGTGAACGTATCCACCTTGCCCGGGAATTCACGGCTCATTTGTTCGATGAGGTTCAGCTGATTTTCCTGCTCCTGTTGAAGCTCTTCCTCGTTTTGATCCCGGAAGCTGTATTGTCCGGGACTCTTCGGATCTTTTTTATTCTTCCCCCGGTTCCCCGGCGCCCGGGTATCCCTTTGCATCGCCACCGGCTTGGGCGGCGGCGGCGGTTTAGGGCCGGCTTCACCGCTGGTCAGGGCAGCCAGCTTTTTCTGCCAGTCGGAAAGCGTATCGTTCACGAACGCCTGCAGCACCAGCCGGATGGAATCCTGTTTGTAGTTCCGGGTGATGAAGGTAAGGTTCTCCTGTGTTTCCAGCTTATTGACCACGCTGCCCAGGGCTTCATTGACACTCCGGTCGAATTGTGCCTCCTTGACTTTCCATGCGTTTCGGATCCAGAGCAGCTGTATGGCGACGATGCCCAGCGCCGACAGGCAGATCAGGCCGATCATGGTATACAGCATTTTCTTCCGCATGATGCAAAAATAGGAAAAGTGAAGCGGGGCCGGGCGGGGATTAACTTTTCATTAACCAACTTTAACATTTCCTTAACAGTTCTCCGGGCTTCGTCGAAGTAGATTTGCAGCACCCATTTAAAACATCAAGTCATGAAACGTCACACTATGATGGTAATGCTGAAGGCAGCGACGATAGCTGCTTTCCTTACGATTTTCCTTTCTGCGGGCCTTCGCGCGCAGGATTCGGTCAGATCCGCTCCCCGGAAGGGCAAGGTGACGATCCGGATCCGGACCGATGCGGACGGCAAAACCACCTCCCTCGATACCACCTTCATCCTCTCCGGACCCGGAAGCCAACAGGAGTTCCGGGATTATATGAGAAATTATATGAAAAAGTACGAGGAAAATATGGCGGGCATGAAAGACGAGATGAAGGATCTGGAGGATCAGATGAAGGATATGGAGATCAATGTCACCATACCGGATCTGGATTCCCTGGGTTCCGACAGTCTTTCCCGTCATATGATTGTAGTCGGGAGAGCCGGCAGGTCGTCTCACCCGCACGGCCGGGATATGGAGCGGGAATATGAATACAAATATGAGATGCCCCAGCCCCCCGAACCGCCCGATTTCCATTTCAACTGGGGAGAAGGCCCGGAAGGCGCACCCAGGATATTCCAATATGAAGACCGTGATAAGGGCACGCTTAATGAATTGCTCGGACCGATCCCCCTGGACCAGGTGCAGCAGTACCGGATCATCGAACGGAAAGGCGGCAAAAGGATCATCATCGACCTGAACAACGCGCCGCTCCCGCCGAAAGGGGAGAAGAAAGTGATCATCATTCACGGGGATGATGAGCAGGGTCCTCACGGGCCTAAACTATGACCCTTCCTGATTACTCATAACTTGGGGTTTTTGTTGGAGCCGGATCGTCGATCCGGCTTTTTTAATGAAAAAAGGCTGTCTCGATGATCCGGACAGCCTTTAGAGTAAGTGGGAGCAGGTATTAGTACCTCTTTCTGGGAGTGTAGTGTGTATGGAGTAGCTCGTGAGATTTATGGCCCAGGGGTTTTTCCAGGAATTCCTGGTAAATCTGGATGACTTCCGGGTTATCGTGGGATTTGCGGATCTTCATGTTCTTATCTTCCGTATAAATGGCTTCCTTCCGCTTGGTCCGGATCTCCCGGTTGGTCGGGATCGGCTGGCCGCCGCCTCCCAGGCATCCGCCCGGGCAGGCCATGATCTCGATAAAGTGATATTGGGCTTTGCCCTCCTTTACATTCTGCATGAC
The DNA here is from genome assembly GCA_035505995.1 of Bacteroidales bacterium. Taxonomy (GTDB): domain Bacteria; phylum Bacteroidota; class Bacteroidia; order Bacteroidales; family FEN-979; genus DATJQF01. The sequence continues at coordinate 1,822 of DATJQF010000088.1, read as the reverse complement.
CCTTTTGGCATGGGCGAGCCCGTTGGCCACGACGCATTTCAGTTCAACGCCTTCCAGGAACTTCCATTCCGGCTTGGTTTTCTCGATCTTGATGGAGGCTTCCCTGACTTCGCCTTCCGTTCCGCGGACCGGGATGATGTTCAGTCCGTCGAACGGAACTTCCCGTCCCGTCACCACCTCGTAGGCGGTCCTTAATGCAGCTTCCATCACGCCGCCGGTCGTCCCGAAGATCACGGCAGCCCCGGTGGAGGCCCCCATGAAGCTGTCGTATTGCTCTTCCGGCAGTGCGGCAAAGTCAAGACCCGCCTGCTTGATCATGATGGCCAGTTCCCGGGTGGTCAGCACGTAATCCACATCTTTATATCCGCTCGAGCGCATCTCCGGGCGGTCGGCTTCGAATTTCTTCGCGGTGCAGGGCATGACCGATACCGAAACGATATCCTTTGCATCGATCCCGCGCTTCTGGGCATAATAGGTTTTAGCGAGCGCCCCGAACATCTGCTGCGGCGATTTGCATGAGGAGAGGTTGGGCAGGTATTCCGGGAAGGTATGTTCGATGAACTTGATCCAGCCCGGGGAGCAGGAGGTTGCCATCGGCAGGGCCACTTTCGGATCCTTATCCACCAGCACCCTCTTCAGGCGGCTCAGCAATTCATTTCCTTCTTCCACGATAGTCAGGTCGGCCGTGAAGTCGGTATCCAGCACGGAGTTGAACCCGAGACGTTTCAGCGCAGCCACCATTTTGCCGGTGACGATCTTTCCCGGGGGCATTCCCAGGGCTTCCCCGAGGGCGATCCGGACGGCCGGGGCAGTCTGGACCACCACGTGCTTGGTAGGATCATAGATGGCATCCCATACCCGGTCCACATAGTTTCTTTCAATCAGGGCGCCGGTCGGGCAGCGGTTCACGCACTGGCCGCAGTTGGTGCACACCACTTCGAACATCGGGTGTTCAAAGAAGGTGGAGATCTTCATCTTGTCCCCCTTGTAGGCGACGCCCAATGCGCTTACGCTCTGCAGTTCCTCGCAGGTGCGCACGCAGCGCTGGCAGCGGATGCAACGGCTGTCGTCCTTGATGATCGCCGAGTTGAACATGTCGATCGTATACTTCTTGTCCGGGACGAGGTCCAGGAACATGTGCTCGCCGGTGAGCATTTCGGAGGCCAGGTGCTGCAGTTCGCAGTTGCCGTTCTTATAGCATTTGGTGCAGTCGGCATTGTGTTCCGACAGCAGCAGTTCGATGATGTGTTTCCTTGCCAGACGGACCTTACCGGTGTTCGTATGGATTGCCATGCCTTCTGCAGCCGGCTGGGCGCAGGAGGCGATCAGGTTCTTGGAACCCTCCATTTCCACCACGCAGACGCGGCAGTTACCCGCCACACAAAGGTCTTCGTGGTAGCATAACGTGGGGATGTGAATATTCGCTTTTCGGGCGGCTTCCAGGATAGTGGTCCCTGGCTCGACTGCTACGTCGATGCCGTCTATTTTCAGATTCAGTTTCTTTGCCATATTTAGATTCTCCCAGCTTCAGAATTAGTAAATCATTTCCTCTTTAAAATTGCTTACGATGGACGAGAAAGAATTGGCCACCGATTGTCCGAGCCCGCATTTCGCGGTGATCTTCATGGTCTCGCTCAGTTTCATCAACTGATCCAGGTATGCCGCCGGCTTCTCGCCGCGCTTCACCGCTTCGATCCCCTTGCGCAGCTGCTGGCAGCCGACGCGGCAGGGCGTGCACTGTCCGCAGGATTCTTCTTCAAAGAACTCCAGGTAGTTGTGAAGCACGTTATACATCGACCGGGAGCTGTTGAAGATCATCATG
>DATJQF010000087.1:0-3314 GCA_035505995.1 Bacteroidales bacterium | reverse complement strand
CCCGGATGACAAAAGCATCTCCGTGTCCCAGCAGGCCGGCGATCACATACCCCCCGTCCCAGGTCTTGGCGGCATTCCGGAAGATTCTCTGGATATTCAGGTTCCGGGCGATATGGGAAGAAATTTCCCTTTTCGGATATCCTTTATCCCGGAATTTCCGGTAAAGCTCTTCGTTCTCTTCATCCAGGAAATGGCCTACCTTCTCAAGAATGGTGACCGTGTCGGACGTTTCCACCGGGTGCTGGCCCAGGTCGAGCAGCTTATTGAACAGCTCATCCACGTTGGTCAGGTTGAAATTTCCGGCCAGGACCAGGTTCTTGGTCATCCAGTTGTTCTCCCGGACCAGGGGATGAATATTGAGCAGGTTATTCTTGCCGAAAGTGCCGTACCGCAGATGCCCCAGGTATAATTCCCCCACGAATTCGACATTGTATTTCAGCCAGTCCACATCATTGAGCCGCTGGGGGCAGTTCTGCGAGATATCATGAAGCTTGTCGAAATACACCCCGAAGATCTCCTTGATAGGGGCATCGGCATCCGAACGGGACCGGTGAATGTATTTATTTCCCGGCGCCAGGTCCAGCTTGATGCAGGCAACGCCGGCTCCGTCCTGCCCCCTGTTATGCTGCTTCTGCATCAGTAGGTGAAGCTTGTTCAGGCCGTAAAAAGCAGAACCGTATTTAGCCAGATAAAATTCGAGCGGTTTCAGGAGGCGAATCAGGGCAATACCACATTCATGGTTGATCTGGTCGCTCATACCGGGATATTTAAAAGAAGGGTGCAAAGTTATGAAATAATAAGTTGTCCCCATGAATAAGTTCTAACTTTGTTCTATGATCTCGCGGACTGACGCCCCGAATTTCCTGGAATCAGCGAAAAAATTGCCCGTCCTGGATGTCCGTTCGCCCGGTGAATTCCGGCAGGGACATATTCCCGGAGCCTTCAACCTGCCGTTGTTTACTGACGAGGAACGGGCAGTGGTCGGGACCCTTTACCACCGTTCGGGAAGGGAAGCATCGGTGCTCAAAGGAATGGAGCTGGCAGGACCGCGGATGGCGTATTACGCAGAACAATCGAAAGTCCTGGCCCCGGGAAACGAACTATTGCTCCATTGCTGGAGAGGAGGGATGCGAAGCGAAAATATGGCCTGGCTGTTAGACCAGGCCGGATTCCGGGTCACCCTCCTCGACGGAGGGTACAAAGCGTACCGGAGTTTCATACGGTCGGAATGGAATAGGGAGACCCGCGTGATCATTCTGGGAGGCATGACCGGGAGCGGCAAGACCCGGATCCTGGATTGCCTGGAAAAACTGGGCGAACAGGTGATCGACCTGGAAAAGATCGCTCATCATAAGGGCTCTGTGTTCGGGGGATTGGGACAGGAACCTCAGCCGACGAATGAACAATTTGAAAATAACCTGTATCAAAGCTGGCAGGAATTCAACCTGACCGGAACCATCTGGATGGAAGACGAAAGCCGGATGCTGGGGAATATCACGATCCCGGTGCCCGTTTTTGAGAAGATCGGAAGATCGCCGATGATCCTGGCGGAAACCGATCCCGAGATGAGGATCGCCAACCTGGTGGCCGAGTATTCCGGTTTTTCGAAGGAAGAGCTGGGCCAGGCCATATCGAAGATCTCCGAGAAGCTTGGCGGGACGCGTACCCAATTGGCGCTCCAGGACATCCGGCAAGGGGATTACGCCGCGGCGGCCGGGCGGGTGCTGGAATATTATGACAAAGCTTACCGGAATGCGGTGGCAAAAAGGGAAAACCGGGAAATATACCCGGTCAGGGCAGATCAGAAGGATCCGATGGAGAACGCCCGCAGGATCCTTATGGAAAGCCGTAAGATCCGGAACCTGAAGCCTGTATCATGAAAGAGCCTGTTTATCTGGACTACAATGCAACGACTCCCCTGGATCGGGAAGTGATCCGGGCGATGGAGCCTTTTTTAGCCGAAGTCTATGGCAACCCGTCCAGCCTTCATACCCAGGGTGTGAAAGCCCGGATAGCCGTGGAGAATGCCCGTCGGCAGGTCGCAGCCATGCTGAAATGCCGGCCGGATGAGATCATCTTCACGAGCGGGGGCACCGAATCCAACAACCTGGCAATCAAAGGCGCCGCCTTTTCAATGAGGGAGCGGGGCAACCATATCATCACATCGGAGATCGAGCATCCTTCGGTGATCGAGGTGTGCCGGTACCTGGAAAAGGAGGGATTTGAAGTGACGTATCTCCCGGTGGATGCATGGGGAATGATCGATACGGCCCGGCTCCGGAAGGAAATACGAAAAAGCACGATCCTCCTGACGATCATGCACGCCAATAACGAGACCGGTACCATTCAGCCCGTGGAGGAGATCGGGCGGATAGCCGGGGAAGCCGGCATACTCTTTCATACCGATGCCGCCCAGAGCTGCGGAAAGATCCCGGTGCACGCGGATAAGATAAAAGCCGACCTGATCTCGGTCGCCGGGCATAAGCTCTATGCTCCGAAAGGCACGGGAGCCCTTTTCGTCCGCAGGGGCGTGACCCTGGAAAAAATGATGCATGGAGCGGATCATGAGCAAAACCTCCGCGCAGGGACCGAAAATGTAATGTCCATCGCGGGACTGGGAAAAGCCTGTGAACGGGTGTCGCAACAATTGCCGGCGTATAGCCGCAAAATGAAAGAAATGAGAGATCAGCTTCATGCAGGGCTTAAAAAGTCGATCCCGGTGCAACTGAATGGCCACCCGGTAAAAAGACTGCCGAATACGCTGAATGTCAGCTTCCCGGGTGCTGATGCACAGCTTATGCTCAGCCGGATGGAAGGGGTGGCGGCATCGGCCGGGGCTGCCTGCCATTCCGGGGCGGATATTACTTCCCCGGTGCTCCAGGCCATGAAACTGACCCCTGAAGCTATGATGGGGGCCATACGATTCTCCGTCGGCAGGATGACAACCGGAGAGGATATCCGGGCGGCAATAAAGAACATCACGGAAACATATGATGCACTATTCCGGAACCAGGGAAACCCTTCATCCCCAACCCCGGGAAAGAAAGAAGGGATCCGGCTGACCAGCTACACGCATAGCCTGGGGTGTGCCTGCAAGATCCGGCCGCAGCTCCTCGAGGACCTGGTGAAGGATCTGCCGGTCATCTCCCGCCCCGAGATCCTGGTGGATATGCGCACGTCGGATGATGCGGCCGCGTACCTGATCAATCCGGCCACCGCCCTGCTGCAAACCGTGGATTTCATTCCCCCGGTGGTGGATGATCCCTATGATTACGGCATGATCGCTGCGGCCAATGCCCTGAGCGATATTTATG